>JBEKUD010000051.1:0-31171 GCA_049515395.1 Candidatus Sulfotelmatobacter sp.
AGAACAACATCCAGGCGCTCGTCAAGCAGGGCGTCCGCGTCCCGATCGTGACCCAGGCGCAGTTAGGCGGGCCTCCGACAGTGACCTACGTCGATGCCTTCCTGCGATTGACCGTGACCCCGCAAATCACCTCGGAAAACACCATCTTCCTGAATGTGGACGTGGAGAACACCACGCCGAACTTCGGACAGGAAGTACAGGGCAATCCTGAATTGATCACGCAACAGGCGACGACGCAGGTGCTGGTAACCGATGGCGGCACGGTAGTGATCGGTGGCGTCATCCAGACACAGAACTCCATCAACATCACGCAGGTGCCGTTGCTGGGGAACTTGCCTATCTTGGGTAATCTCTTCAAACACACGCAGGTGAACACCTCAAACCAGGAGTTGATCTTCTTCATCACGCCGCGAATTATTCAGACATAGCAGCGCGCAGTCGAAGATTTGAGCCGCCGGCCCGACGAAACTGTCAGAGCCGGCGGTTTCGTTTTGGCGGTTCTCAGCAGCCCGCCATTCTCAGAAGGAGTTTGGCCATTTTCTGAGCCATGCGCGACTCACTGGCCGAAATCGAAAACTCAGCTCACCATCGCTCAGAACCTCGAATACTTAAGCCCGCAGCAAAGCTTGCCCTTGCTAGATCATGCTGCAGAACTGGCTGCATACTCAACGGACTAATCGCATCCATCCCCGGTCTAAGATTTGGACCTTCCAGCTGTCCGGGTTGGACCTTGTCTGAGAACACCAGAACTTAGAACATTAGACTCAGAACTTCACTCCGCCTGCTAAACTCAGCCCAATGAACTTCGAGGAACGCCAGAAAAAACTGCGGGAGCACCTTGCTACGACTCGATTCGATGCGCTGTTGATCAGCCATCTTCCTAACATTCGATATCTCTGCGGTTTTACTGGCAGTGCAGGTTTTCTGCTGGTAGAGGAGGCCGGGACGGTCTTTTTCACGGATGTCCGCTACGACACGCAAAGCCGCGAAGAGGTGAAGGGCGCCAAAGTGGTGATAGCGCGCAAGTCGGTGCTCCAGGCGCTTGGGCAGTTTATGAAGGGCAAGCGATCGGCAGGAAAGACGGTCGGCGTGGAAGGCGAACATATAACCGTGGCTGAGAAGAAAAGGCTGACGGATCTACTGCCTTCCGGTCTGCGTCTATCGAGTGCGCCTCCGATGGTCGAGCGGGCACGGATGGTGAAGGATTCCGATGAGCTAGGTTGTATCCGGCGCGCAGTACAGTCAGGAGCGAAGTTGTTCGAGCGCGCGCTGGCGGTGATGCGGCCGGGCATAAGGGAAGTGGAAGTGGCTGCTGAAATGGAGTACGCAGCCCGATGCGGCGGAGCCGAAGCCACGTCGTTCCCCACGATCATCGCTTCAGGAGCCAGATCCGCATTGCCTCACGGAAGAGCAACGGCACAGCCCATAGGGGTCGGATTCGTGGTGTGCGATTTCGGTGTTATACTCGACAGTTATTGTTCGGATCAGACGCGTACCGTATGGGTCGGCAAGCCCACGGCGGAGGCGCGGCGCGCATACGAAGCGGTTCGGGAAGCCCAGCAGGCAGCGGTGGCCGCGGTCCGGTCAGGGATTACTGCGGGGGAAGTGGATCACGCGGCCCGTAAAGTGCTACGCAAAACCGGGTTGGGACGCTATTTCACGCATTCGACCGGTCATGGCGTGGGACTCGAAATCCACGAGTCTCCCAGGGTGGCCGCCGGGCAGAAGGAGATATTACGGCCCGGCATGGTGATCACGATCGAACCCGGAATATACTTTCCCGGCAAATGGGGTGTGAGAATTGAAGACATGGTGGCCGTCAGTGAAAATGGGTGCGAGGTGTTGACTCCCACCAAGAAGGACTTCCTGACGGTCTAGGTCTCCAGATCTAGGTCTCTAGAGGTCTTCGGAGACTCGCGCAGGAATTTAGTTCAAGCGGTTCGGGCATCTGGTTTCTGCCGCCGATAGGTCTCTGGCCCGGCACGGGTAAAAGGTCTCACATTTGTACCAATACGAATGAATCAAAAAGAGCTGAAGGAACTCATTGAGTTCATAATCCAGAAAGACATCGCCGAGTTTGAACTGGAACGTGGCGATGTGAAACTGAAGATCAAGCGGGCTGGAGAGCACACCGTGGTGCATACGCGCGCGGAAGTGCCTTATGGAGCCGCATGCGTGCCGCAAACGCAGCCGGTGGGCGTCCCTCCACCGAGCTCGATGCCCCCTGCGGCGGTCGAACCCGCACCGGAAGAAAAACTGCACATCGTGAAATCTCCCATCGTTGGAACCTTCTATGAGGCGCCATCTCCGGGTGCGCCGCCTTTCGTCAAGGTGGGGGATACAGTGGAGGTAGGGCAGGTGCTGTGCATCGTCGAGGCGATGAAACTGCTGAACGAGATTGAGTCGGACGTGGCTGGAGAAATTGTGAAAAAAATGGGAAGTAACGGCCAGCCGATTGAATACGGTCAAGAACTGTTCGCCGTCCGGGCGAAAGAATGAAATCTTTCCTGAACCGAGACGCGCGCATCGGGCGCGCCTTTTTTTCCTCCGAGGAGGGGTAGGGCAATCCTCTGTTGGTGTGTCAACAGGTGGGACAGCCTCAATTAATTCTGAATGTTTAAGAAAATCCTGATTGCGAATCGCGGCGAGATTGCCTTGCGTGTCATTTGTGCGTGCAAGGAATTGGGGATCCGCACCGTTGCCATTTACAGCGAGGCCGACCGTCATTCTTTGCCGGTGCGCTTTGCGGATGAAGCCATCTGCATTGGGCCTCCGCAATTGGCGCTGAGCTACCTCAATATCCCGGCCGTGATCAGCGCTGCTGAGATTGCGAACGTGGACGCGGTGCATCCCGGGTATGGATTGCTGGCGGAGAATGCCAACTTTGCCGAGGTGTGCGAGACCAGCGAGATCAAGTTCATTGGGCCGCGGCCAGAGGTGACGCGGTTGATGGGTGAAAAAGAAAAAGCCCGCGCGGCCATGAAACGCGCGGGGGTGCCGATTCTGCCAGGGTCGGATGGAATCATCGCTTCGGAGGGCGAAGCCTTGGAGTGGGCTCGGCAGGTTGGTTTTCCCGTGATTGTGAAGGCATCGGCCGGCGGCGGGGGACGCGGCATGCGCATTGTGCGCAGCGAAGAAGAGCTGCCGGCGCTATTCCGAGCAGCACAGTCGGAGGCTGCAGGTGCATTCGGCAACGGCGACCTTTACATGGAAAAATATGTCGAGCATCCGCGGCACATCGAGTTTCAAGTGCTGGCCGACGAACATGGCAATGTTGTGAGTCTGGGTGAGCGGGAATGTTCCATTCAGCGGCGGCACCAGAAGTTGCTGGAAGAGTCGCCGTCAACCCAGGTCACATGCGAGTTGCGCGATCAGATTGGCGCGGTCTTGTGCAGGTCGCTGGCGGAGATCGGCTACACCAACGCTGGCACAATTGAGTTCTTGATGGATCAAGACCACCGCCTCCACTTCATTGAGATGAACACTCGCATCCAGGTGGAGCATCCGGTGACGGAGATGGTTACGGATGTGGATCTGGTGAAGAGCCAGATCATGATCGCGGCGGGTGCCCACATGCGGGACGTGCTGCAGGGGCCGATTGTGCACAGAGGGCATGCTATTGAGTGCCGCATCAACGCGGAGCATCCCGAGAAATTTACACCGTCGGCGGGGAGGATTACGGCCTTCCATCCGCCGGGAGGCACGGGTGTGCGCGTGGATACGGCCGCCTACGCGGAGGGAATAATTCCTCCATACTATGATTCGCTGATCGCGAAGTTGATTGTGCGCGGGAAGGACCGCGGTGAAGCGATCTCTCGGATGACGCGCGCGCTGGAGATGTTCATCGTGGAAGGAGTGTTCACCACGATTCCGCTCCACAGTAAGATTCTTGCCGATCTCGACTTCCGCGCCGGAAGGTTCGACACGGGATTCATCGAAAGATTCCTGGCGGCGAACAAGAAAGAGTCCGCTGCTTGATCGCTCTTCCTCGGCTTTATGCAATTGCCGATGCCGTAAGTTTCGCAACAACTGAAGGGCTGACAGCTTTTGCGCGACAACTGGCCGCTGGCGGATGCACATTGATGCAATACCGCAATAAGAGCGGTAACGCGCGCGTGATGCTGGAGCAGGCGCGGGAGCTGAAACGCTGTGTTGGTGCTTCCGCAAAGCTGATCATGGATGACCGGGCTGATCTGTGTCTCGCAGCGGAGTTCGACGGCGTCCATGTGGGACAAGAGGATCTTTCGCCGGGACCGGCGCGAAAAATTATCGGGCCGGATCTTTGGCTCGGCGTTTCGACTCATAATCCGGAGCAACTGCAAGAGGCTGACCGAACCTCAGCGGATTACCTCGCCATCGGTCCGGTATTTTACACTTCCAGCAAGGACAAGCCTGATCCGGTGGTGGGCCTTGAAGGAGTCCGCCGGGCTCGGCAGTTGACGCGAAAGCCGCTGGTGGCCATTGGTGGCATCCATCGAGCCAACGCGGCTTCTGTCATTGCAGCCGGGGCCGATTCCGTGGCGGTGATATCCGACTTGTTACGAGAGCCTCGCAAATCAGCTGAGGAATTTTTCCGCATCTTGAGGTAAAGTCATCTGGCGATTCATAAGCGCTTTGCGGCGGCAATCGTCGTTCGTCACCGGTCGCTAGCGGTTCGCCAGGCGTGACGCCGGCAGTATTGCTCTCGGGCCATCGACCAGCGACCGACGACGAAGACGAACGGCGCCGCACCAATGCGGAGGGATCCTGAGCACACCGACAACGCAGCCGGTTGCAGGAAGCGACTGGGAAATTCATAGTCATCAAGATAAGGAACTGGTCAAAGGCCTCGGCTTGACCAGCGCCACGATGCTGGTGATGGGGTCGATGATCGGCTCCGGCATCTTTATTGTTTCAGCGGAGATTGGTCGCGAAGTGGATTCGCCTGCCTTGCTGATCGCCGCCTGGGCCGTGGCGGGGTTCATGACCATCGTAGCCGCGCTCAGCTACGGCGAGCTGGCGGCGATGATGCCGCGAGCTGGTGGACAATATGTTTATCTGCGCGAAGCGCTCGGGCCCTTGTGGGGATTTCTCTATGGGTGGACGCTATTCCTGGTAATTCAGACCGGGACGATTGCCGCTGTGGGCGTGGCCTTCGGCAAGTTTCTCGGAGTTTTCTTTCCCCCGATTTCTTCTTCTAATTGGATTCTGCACATTTGGAAAGTTCCACCGATTCGTCTGGGGCCTATGGTTCTGGGCAACATGGATGTCGGAATTAACACGCAGAACGTGGTTGCAATGTTGCTTGTCGTTTTGTTATCGATCATCAATATCTTTGGAGTGAAGACGGGCGCGCTTATCCAGAATGTTTTTACCGCCGCCAAAGTCTCGGCGCTGATGGGATTAGCGTTATTCGGATTGGCGATGGGGCGGAATGCGCATGCTCTCGCCGCAAACTTCAGCGGACATTTCTGGCGCAATGCGGGACTGGGCGCGCAGCATGCCGTGCAGGTGGGAGTGGGCGGACCCCTCGTGATGGTGGGAACGCTGACGATTCTGGCGGTTGCCCAGGTGGGTTCGCTGTTTTCCGCCGATGCCTGGAACAACGTGACATTCACTGCAGGCGAAGTTAAGAATCCCAGCCGCAATCTGCCGCTGTCTCTGGCGCTGGGAACGGGCGTAGTGATCGCACTCTACATTGCGTGCAATTTCATTTACCTGCTGACTTTGCCTTTGAACGGAACCGCGGGCGCAGCAACGATTTTGCGCCGGGGCATCCAGTATGCGGCGGAGGATCGTGTCGGCACCGCGGTCATGACGCAGATGTTCGGCTCGGCGGGCGGTTTAATGATGGCTGCGGCCATTCTGATTTCCGCCTTCGGCTGTAATAACGGGCTGATTCTTTCCGGCGCGCGTGTTTACTATGCCATGGCGAAGGACGGCCTGTTCTTCAAGAGCGTCGCCAGGTTACATCCGACCTATAAGACGCCGGCCGTTTCGCTCATGGTGCAGATGGTCTGGGCGTGTATTCTCTGCGTGTCCGGTAGTTACGGGCAGCTTCTCGATTACATTATTTTCGCAGTGCTTGTGTTCTACATTTTGACGATCGTGGGATTGTTTGTGCTGCGACGAACCCATCCGGATGCAGAGCGGCCTTATCGCGCGGTGGGCTATCCGGTGCTGCCGGCGGTTTACATCTTGATGGCTTTATTCATCGATATCGTACTATTGCGATACAAGCCGCAATTCACGTGGCCCGGTCTGATTGTAGTGCTGCTGGGCATCCCGGTATATTACGCGTGGTCAAGAAGCGGGGGCGCGAAAAGAGTACCGGCATAGCCTCTAAGGAGAAACGAGACGAAATGGCAAATCTGTTCGCAGTCAAGCCTTTGAACCTCCTAGTGGAGGAATCCCGTGAAACCGGCGAACACAGCCTCAAACGGACCCTCGGAGTATTTCAGCTAACCGCGCTGGGCGTGGGTGCCATCATCGGCGCGGGCATTTTTGTCATGGTGGGGCTTGGAGCGCAATATGCCGGCCCTGGACTTACGCTATCGTTCGTTCTCTCCGGCTTGGGGTGCGCCTTCGCCGGCCTGTGCTACGCGGAATTTGCGGCGATGATTCCACTCGCGGGCAGCGCCTACACTTACGCCTATGCTACCTTGGGCGAGTTGCTGGCGTGGATCATCGGCTGGGACCTCACGCTGGAATATGCCATGGGTGCCAGCGCGGTATCTTCGGGCTGGTCGAACCACTTCATCGAGCTGCTGAAAATCTTTCACATCAGAATGCCGCTGTGGTTGGCCTACGATCACTGGACGGCCCTCAAGACCGCCGAGAATATTGTTGCGCGGCAGATGGCGCAGGCTGCGGACTCCTCCCTGATACCCGGCACGCAAACCTTCCTCGACAGAGTCAGTGCGATCATCAGCGCACAGTCTCCGGAATTGTTGCAGCGGGCGCACGATCTGCTGGGAGCGCCACGCCTGTTTGGGATGGAATTGGGCCTGAACCTTCCGGCTTTCATCATCGCCCTCATCATCACGGCAGTTCTCGTTATCGGGATCAAAGAGAGTGCGGAGTTTAATACCGGGATCGTCGTAATTAAGGTTTCGGTCGTGCTCTTTGTGATTGCCCTGGGCGCGCGCTACATCAACACCAGCAACTGGGGGACGGACTGGCATTCGTACGCGCCTAACGGTTTGGCCGGGATTGGAGCGGGCGCAGCGTACATATTCTTCGCCTACATCGGCTTCGACGCGGTATCGACGACGGCGCAGGAGGCCAAGAATCCGCAACGCGACTTGCCCATCGGCATGATTGCGTCCCTGGCAATATGTACGGTCTTATACATCGCGGTGGCCGGCGTGTTGACGGGAATGGTGCACTGGCAACAAATCAATATTGAAGCGCCGGTCGCCCGCGCATTCCTGGATCGCGGCCTAAGCACGGCGTCGCACATCATTACCGTGGGTGCACTCGCCGGACTGACCAGCGTAATGCTGGTGATGCTGCTGGGCCAAACCAGAGTGCTTTACGCCATGGCCAGCGACGGACTTTTGCCGAAGAAATTCTTTGCAGATGTCCATCCCAAGTTCCGCACTCCCTGGAAGAACACGATCCTCGTGGGCCTGCTCGCCGCGGTTGTTGGCAGCCTCACTCCGATCGATGATATTGGCCGCATGGTGAACATTGGCACTCTGCTGGCTTTCGTGATTGTCTCAGTTTCGGTCATGGTGCTGCGCTACACCAATCCGAATCAGCCTCGCCCATTCAAGACCCCATGGGTTCCATTCATCCCGATCATGGGTGTGGTTTCGAACGGTTACATGATGTACAAGCTGGGATGGGTGAACTGGGCGCGGCTGGTTATCTGGCTGGTGATTGGACTGGTTGTGTATTTTACGTACAGCGTGAAGCACAGCCGGGTGCAGGCGCTGCAGCCTGGGCCTGGGGTGGGGGTCCGGAAGTAGATTTATGGGTGTGATGGCCAGGCTCCCCGCACTGCGCGGCGAGCCCTTTTGTTTTATAGTCAGTCGAAGAAAGTGATCAGTGGCGAGTGATGAGTGGTCAGTAAAAGCGTCGGTGCGATTGGGCGTTCACTGAATACTCTCCGCTGAGCACTGGCCGCTGATTTCCATGAAAGCTGTTTACAATTTGCGAGTGATTGGCGGGTTGCTGCTGATTGTCGTGGCGGCGGGAACTGCTGGATATCACTTCATCGAGGGGTGGCCATGGTTTGATGGTTTTTACATGGTGGTGACGACGCTGACCACCATCGGATATCAGGAGGTGCATCCGCTGTCGCATGCCGGGCGCGTCTTCAACGTGATTATAATTCTGTCGGGCGTGTCGCTGGTGTTGTTGGGCGTGGGGGCGCTGAGCCAGGCGTTGCTAGAATTCGAACTGCAGAGCTTCTTTGGAAGGCGGCGCATGGAGCGCGACATTGGACGTCTCGACGAGCACTACATCATCTGCGGCATGGGAAGGGTTGGGCGCAGTGTAGCTCGAGAGTTGGCGGCAAAGCCCGCGCCGTTTGTCGTCATCGAGAATTCCGAAGCCAAGCTGGCGCGCTACAGTGCCGAGAACTGGCTGGTAGTAACGGGAGACGCCACGCAAGAGCAGGTTCTGCAAGGGGCACAGATCCAGCGGGCGCGCGGCCTTATTGCCGCTACCACCACGGATGCGACCAACCTCTACATCGTGCTCACGGCGCGAGGATTGAATCCACGTTTGAAGATCATCGCCCGAGCCAGTGAAGACAATGCGGAGAAACATCTGCTCGCCGCCGGCGCGGACTCGGTGGTTTCGCCCTATTCCTTCGCCGGGCGCCGCATTGCCCATTCGCTCTTACGGCCGCACGTGGTGAGCTTTCTTGATACTGCCACGACTCATCTGGGCATGGACCTGGAAATCGGTGAGATCCACATCGCAGATAACTCCGTGTTTGCAGGGACGACGGTAGAAAGTTCGCGTATCCGCCAGGACCGTGGTGTGATCATCCTTGCGATCAAGCGGCAGGCGGGAATGAGATTCAATCCCGCCCCCGACGAACGGATTCAGCCCGAAGACTGCCTGATTGCGATGGGCGAACCATCGCAGTTGCGGCAACTGGAACTGACCGCCGCATCCCGATCATGAAAATCGTTACAGCAGAAGAAATGCGAGCCATTGATCGCGCCACCAGCGAGCGTTTCGGTGTGCCGCCGTTGACGCTCATGGAGAACGCGGGCGGGGCGGTTGCGGAATATGTGCTCGAGCATCACACCGCGGAGCAACGCATCGTGGTTTTTTGCGGCAAGGGGAACAATGGCGGCGATGGATTCGTGGCAGCGCGGCGACTGCACGGGCAGGGAAAGAAAGTTCAGGTGATCTTACTCGCGGACCCCTCTGATTTGCGGGGCGATGCCGGAGTCATGTTCGGTAAGCTGCCGATGCCTGCGATCGCGGTGCATTCCACGGAAGAGCTGAAGAGCGATCGTGTGAAGTTTTCTCTGCACGCCGGTCTTTACCTGGACGCGATTCTGGGCACTGGTTTTAGGCCTCCGGTGAATGGACTTTATGCCAACGCGATCGCGATCCTCAACTTGAGCGATGCGACCGTGGTCGCCATCGATATTCCTTCCGGCGCTGATGCGGACGCGATGGGGACACAGACTGGGACTATTGCCCGGGCTGATACGATCGTTACTTTTACTGCGCCACGTCCGGCGCACGTATTTAGCCTGTTGACTTCGGGACAGACATTGGTGGCTGAGATCGGATCTCCGGAAGAAGCGATCGTTTCGGCGTTGCAATTAAATGTAATCACAGCGCTGGATATTGCGCTATTGGTCGGGGCGCGCCCGCCGGAGTCGAATAAAGGCAGCTACGGACACGTGTTGGTCGTCGGGGGATCGCTTGGAAAAGCGGGTTCAGTTGCCATGGCTGGCATGTCGGTTTTGCGGGTGGGTACGGGACTTTCAACCGTTGCAACGGTGAAATCGGCGCTTGGAACTGTGGCGGGATTTCATCCGGAGTTGATGACCGAACCGTTGCCAGAAACGAACGCGGGCACGATTTCGGCGGATGCGCAGGACCGAATTGAGGAGCTGGCGAAAGGGAAGAGCGTGCTCGCGATGGGTCCGGGAATTTCGCGGCAACTGGAAACGTCCGGACTGGTGCGTGCGCTGGTTGCAAAAATTCAGCTTCCGATGGTGATAGATGCCGACGGCCTGAATGCGTTTGAGGGTCGGACGGACGAATTGAACGGCAAAGAGCGGACGATTGTAATCACTCCCCATCCCGGAGAGATGGCGCGACTGATTGGCTCCAGCGTTGCAGACGTGCAAAAGGATCGATTGGGAGCGGCGCGAAAGTTTGCTCGCGAACACGATTTGATCGTTGTCCTCAAAGGCCACCGTACCTTGGTGGTACGACCGGACGGGGAATCGTGGGTGAACACCACGGGCAATCCTGGCATGGCTACCGGTGGCACGGGAGATATTTTGACTGGAATGGTCGCGGGAATGATCGCGCAGCATCCGAAGGATGCTTATAAGGCAACGCTCGCCGCTGTTCATCTACACGGACTTGCCGGCGATGTGATGCGCGAAAGTGTAGGCGAGCATTCCCTCGTTGCAACAGATCTCCTGCGAGGTTTGCCAGAGGCTTTCCGGCGCATACGGAACTCCCGGAAGAAAAAGTTAGTTTCATGGTAGTGCGCAATCGCGCCGTCATCTCGAAGCGGGTAATCGAATGGTTTGCCCCGAAGCCGCGGAACGCCGTGCCGCGTCCAGAATCTCCGTCACGGTGATATTCGTTTCAAGCGACGACAAGCCATCCGGTTTCATTCCGTCGACCACCACTGCTTTTAGAAGCGATAGAGAGTTATCGTACGGGGCAGAAAGTGGTTTGGCTGCGATTTGTTCCTCTTGGCCGCCAGCGTGCCGCACGCGAATGTCCTCTCGCTTTACCGTGATTACGTATCCCGCCTGCCCATAAACTTCCATATCTTTGCGATCGAATGGCCAGTTCCAGGAGGCTTGCACGATGGCCTGTGCCTTCGGATAGGTAAGGATGACGGTCGCTTCGTCGTCGACTCGCGGGTAAATCTCTGGCTTGATCTGCTGAGTTACGGCTGTAACTGTTTCCGGGCGCTGCCCGTCCATCAACCACGTCATTAGATCGGCACCATAACATCCGAAGTCGAAGAGGGCGCCACCACCGTTCAGTTTTGGATCGGTGAGCCACGACAGAAACTCCGGGCTAACGCTGATTTCTTTTGGTCCGCTGTGCCCGTCGTGCACAACGACCTTGCGCACGTCGCCGAGTGCCTTCTGGTGTATCAAGTCATATGCCGCGCGATTGCTCGGGTACCACGTCGTCTCGTAGTTGACGAGGACTTTAATCTTGCCGTCATGAGCTGCTTTTTCGATGGCCAGCGCGTCGTCCATATTGACGGCCAGCGGCTTTTCCATCATCACGTGGATGCCATGACTGGCGCAGATTTCCACGACGCGCCGATGATCGTATGTATTCGTATAAACGAGAACGGCCTGCGGATGCGTGCGCTCGAGCATTGCTTCCAGGTCGGCGAAGAGTAGTTTCGGATCGAAGGCGTATTGCTTTGCGTATCGCGAAGAAAGCGATTGATCTGCTTCCGCAATGCCAACGATTTCGATCACGGGACTGTGAAGGGAATGCTCGAAAAATCCCTGAACATGCCCGTGAACCAGACCCACGATGCCGACACGTAAGGGGGCTGGAGGCTGCGTAGGGGAATTTTGGCATTGATTAAGTGGAACTGCAAACAAGGCAAAAAGCGACGCCGAAATTAGAACGGCAGAGCTACGCATGCGATTCTCCGTGGTCGAACGAGTTAACAGCCGTTCCTGCTGTGTGCTGAAACTCGCGCAGTGGATCGGGCAGTACATTGTATCAACAGTAAACATTTGGCTAAGTACGCGCGTTTCACGGGGTTGGATGGGACGGAAACAGGCTAGCAGCACGGAAATATGGCGATCCTTCCGTAATCTTTTGCCCGGCTGCAACGAATGCGATAGTCCATTCCGTTATGACCCACTTCCCCCAACCGCACCCATCAAGGCGCGCGCCCCGGGTGCAGCTTGGAGATTCAGTCCTGGCTGCGATCCGTTTAGAAGATGGCCGGCGTACAAAAGCTAAACTACAAAGCATTTCCACAACCGGCGGACTGTTGCAATTGCAGCATTCGCTCGGAAGCGGCTCGTTCGTCGAACTTGCATTTCAGACACAATCTGGCCCAGTCCGCGGCATGGCGGAAATACTCAGCTCCCTACGGACGACGTCGACCGGTGTGCTGCAGCCCTTCCGTTTCGTGGCGTTTGAGGATGACGACCATCGCCGCCTGCGCACGTCGGTCGATCACGTGGCCGACCGCAACAGCCTGCTAGGGCTCAAATCGTCCGTTTTTGTAGTGCCGAAGATGATCTAGGTTTCGAAGACGATCTGGGTCAGTGCCACGCCTCTCGCTATACTGGTCGTGACTTGGAACAGCTTTTGGCGGCGACCGGTAGAGGAAGATGACGCGGGAGGTCACCACACACTCGGCGGAAGAAACGATTGCCTTTGGCCGCACGCTGGCGGAGTTGCTCGCGCCGCCGAAACTCATACTACTGCGTGGCGACCTGGGCGCGGGAAAAACCACGCTGGTGAAGGGAATCGCGGCGGCGTTCAAAGCGGCAGCGGAAGAAGACGTCACCAGTCCCACGTTCACTCTGGTGCATGAGTACCGCGGACCGCGAGCGAATCTCTATCACATTGATCTTTACCGCATCGATACGCCGCGCGAGTTGGAGACGCTGGGGCTGGACGACTTGCGCGACGCGAACAGCATTTTGCTGATTGAGTGGGGAGAGAAATTCCCTTATTTGCAGCGGAAGCGCGATGTTGAGATTTCTTTGGAGCGGGAGGGGGAGAGCGGGCGGCGGATCAGGATTATCAGTTAGCGCACAGAATTCGAGGTTGTGCCACCGACAAGAATCCCGCGTGCGCAGGACACTGGCGCGCTCCACTCACGCACCATGGAGAAGAGGATAGCTGCGGAAAACAACGCGAGGATCAAGCGATTCGTTCTCATTTGCATTGATTATCCCACGGCGTCAGCCCTCTGAGTCGGACTGCGAAGAGAACCGAGAACTGAGAACTGTTTTTCAGAACCCCATGATATTGTAGCCGCAGTCGACGTAGATCACTTCGCCGGTGATGCCGCTGCTGGCGTCGGAGGCGAGGAAAACTCCGGTCGAACCAACCTCTTCAATTTCCACGCGGCGGCCTAGCGGGGCGCGCTCCTCGTGGCCCTTGAGCATTTCGCCGAAGCCGGCAATGCCGCGTGCCGCAAGGGTCTTGATTGGACCGGCCGAGATAGCATTGACTCGAATTTTTTTCTTTCCCAATTCATAGGCGAGATAGCGCACCGAGCATTCCAGTCCAGCCTTGGCGACAGCCATCACGTTGTAACGCGGCACGACTTTTTCTGACGCGTAGTAAGTCATGGTGAGAATCGATCCGCCGTCTTCCATGAGTGGCGCGGCTCTGCGGGTAACTGCGACCAGAGAATACACGCTCACATCCATCGCGGTGCGAAAGCCTTCGCGCGTGGTGTTGATGAAGTCGCCTTTCAGTTCTTCGGCGGGAGCGTAGGCGACGGAATGCACCAGCGTGTGCAGCTTGCCGGTGTGCTCTTTCAGCGTGGCGAACAGGCGGTCAATCTCTTCGTCTTTGCTGACGTCGCACATGTACGCCTCAGCGCCCGGCAGAGAGAGAATGAGATCTTTCGCTTCCTGCTCCAGACGCTCGTTCTGGTAGGTGATGGCGAGCTTCATGCCGGCGGCGTGCAATGCTTGCGCGATGGACCAGGCAATGGAACGTTTGTTGGCGACTCCGAACACGACGCCGTTGCGGCCCTGCAGATCAGAGGACATAGTGGCTCCATGGAATGGGAAAGAATAACAGCGGAGGGCGGTTCATTACCACGGGGGCAAGGAGAAAATCTGGATTGCTTATTATCGATTTTCAATTGCCGATTGGGACCACGTCGGGAGTGGCTCCAGTCGGCAAGCGACAATCAAAAACCTGGTTCTCCGTGTCTCTGTGGTGATTTCATTTCGCTGCGCTGACTTCTTCGACGCTCTCCGCCTGCACCGGCCAACTGGCCGCCACAAACGAAAATCCATAGACGCAAGCCAAGATCGCGAAGGCAGCGACCAGGCTTACCTTGTGCGCGACGGCGCCGACCGCCAGGGCAAGCACCAGTTGGAGAAACGTTCCGAAGAAATAGAAGGTGTTCTGCACCCGTCCCATCAAGTGTTGTGGGACCATCTCCATGAGGCTGGTATTCATGGCGATCCCGCCGACGCCGCGTGCCGAACCCATGACTCCATAGAGAAGTATGGCGGCGACTAGCCAGTGCGATACCGGTGCGCAAACCACGCATGCGGCGATCAGCGCCATGGAAAATGCAACCGAACGACGCCCGCCCAGACTGGCAATGATGGCTGGAGCATACAGAGCGCTGAGAAATGCGCCGGTGCCCCATCCGGCGTTGAGCCATCCGTAACCTACAGCGCCGGCGTGAAAAATGCGTTCACTCAGCGACGGGGTAACGACGACACCGGTGACCATCGCGCCGAGGAACAAAGCCCAACTGATGCCAAGGAGAACGACAGCGCGGTGGTCGCGAAGAAAGTGCAAGCCTTGACGGAGTTCACGCCAGAAGCGCTGGAACTGGCTCTCAGCGGCGATAATATCGGCGCGCAACTCTTGTGGGCTGAGAACGACGTGGCGTCCCTTACGCACCGCGAAGTAGCACAAGAACGAAACCACGTAGGTGGAGACGTCGATCAAGAGTACGCCGCCGAGGCCAATGTGGTTGTACATGAATCCGACGAGGGAGCCGGCGATGAGCCATCCTCCTTGTACTCCGGCTAAAAGGAAGGTGTTTGATTGCACGAACTGGCCTTCGGGCGTGAGTTCCTGGATCAGCGCCGTGATGGTTGGCCAAAACATCCAGAAGCCGGCCGCGACAAGAGTGTTCATCAGGTACAGCTGCCACACTTGCACCTGGTGGCGAAACGCGAGGATGGCGACGGTCACAATGATGACAGCGCGCACCGCGTCCAGCCACATGACCAGCCGCCGGCGATCTTCACGGTCGATAATCACTCCAGTGAAGGGAAGCATGAGCATTGCCGGAAGGGTTTGCAGCACGGCGAAGGTGCCGAGCGCCATTTCCGAGTGGGTGGCTTCGAGAATGTACCAGGCGACCGCAGCCGAATTCATCCCGCTGCCCAACATGGAGATCACGTTGGCGGCAAAGACGAAGCGCAGTGGGCGCCGGCTGAGGATGGTGCGCATACTTCTACTTTAGCCGAAGTGGACGCGAGGAATTCAGCGCGGCTTTCTTAAGCGACGGCGGTTAACTTGTCCGATTCCTCGCGAATTCTCTTCCATGCGCGCTCAACATGCTTTGCCTGCGTGTGAGTCTGGCCGACGCAGAGCCGGAGTGTCAGGTTTCCATGCAGCTTCGTGTGGGTGAGAAAGAGATCGCCGCTACGGTTGAGGCGATCCATGATGGTTTGATTCGCTACGTCTCCGGCTTTGTGGCGGAAGCAGACCAGGTTCAACGGTGCGGGAGCGGCCAGTTCGAAATCTTTGTCGTTGCGCACCCAGTCGGCGAACTGCTGCGCCAGTTCCACGTGGCGCCGGATGTGATACTGCAAGCCCTCCACGCCGTAGTGGCGAATCACAAACCATAATTTCAGCGAGCGGAAACGCCGGCCGAGCTGGATATGCCAGTCGCGGTAGTCGATGACCGCGCCGGATTCCGTGGCCTGGTTGCGCAGGTATTCGGGCAAGATGCTGAGAGTCTGGATGAGCGCCTTGCGATCGGCGACCCAGAAACAATTGCAGTCGAAGTCGGTGAACATCCACTTGTGCGGATTGAAGTTGTAGCTGTCGGCGAGTTCGACTCCATTTTGCAGATGGCGAAACTCAGGGCAGAGTGCGGCGGTGCCCGACATGGCTGCATCCACATGCAGCCAGAGATTATCCTGATGCGCGATGGCGGCGATTTCTGCGATCGGATCCATCGCGTTCGACGAAGTTGTCCCGACGGTCGCGCAGACAAAGCAGGGCACCAGGCCGGCACGCTTGTCGGCTTCAATCCGGCGAGCGAGAGCGACCGGGCGCATGGCGAAGTGATCGTCCACTTCGATGGAGCGCAGATTGTCGACGCCGATTCCGGCGATCATCGCGGCTTTTTGCAGAGACGAATGGGTTTGCGTGGAAACGTAGGCAACGATGCGACCGTCACATCCTTTTTTATTAGTGGCGTAGTTGGTGGCGCGTTCTCGGGCTGCGAGCAGGGCGCAGAGCGCGGCACTTGAGGCAGTATCCTGAATCACTCCGCCGCCGGTATTCGACGAGAGAAACTTCTCCGGGAGGCCGAGCATGGGGACGAGCCAGTCGAGCACATGGGTTTCCAATTCCGTGCAGGCGGGACTGGTCGACCAAAGCATGCCCTGTACGCCCAGACCGGAGGATAGGAGATCGCCAAGAATTCCGGGGCCGGAGGCGTTGCATGGAAAGTAGGCGAAGAAATTCGGCGACTGCCAGTGCGTAACGCCAGGAAGAATCAAGTTCTCGACGTCTTTAAGGAGCGCCTCAAATGGCTCGCTTTGCGTAGGAGCATTCGCCGGCAGCGATGCGCGAATTTGTCCCGGCTTCGCCTGCGAGAGTACAGAGAAGGATTCGACGCGGGATTGGTAGTCGGCGATCCAGTCGATCACGGCGTGGCCGTGGCGACGGAACTCGTCGGGTGTCATATGAAAGGATTTTTCGACGGACATTTTTATTGTGCAGACGTACGCTAAAGTGATGTGAACTCGCCTCGTACACTTCAGACGTCAGCTTCCTCGTGAAGTAATGTCTTCGTGATCGAAATTATGGGTTCGTTTTCGGAAATCTTCTGTTTGCCTCGAAGCCGTTCCCCGATTGAACGCTTCTTCTTCACCATGATGCGCCCTCTCTATCATTCTTACCTATCGCGTCTTCTCTCAGGTATCCGCCTACACCTACAAAATAGCGCCTGCTGACCATGCTGAACGGACAAGTACCATCCCTAGTCCTCCTGGCCGGGTACGCCGGAAGTTATATTGTTTTCGTTCAGTTTCCCCGTAGCCACCCAGCTAAATCCTCTCCGAAGCAGCAAGGATTGATGAAGTGCCTCTTGACTTCGGACACGTTGAAGCGATCGGTCTCAAACAAAATGTCGAAGCGCGTCATGTCGATGCTACTCCTGCGTCAGGCGACCGAAGTACAGGCGCGTCTTGTATTCGAACGCAGCCCGTCGGGCCACTGCGTGCGCATCAAAGATGCAGCGTAGTTCTCGCAGCATGGGCGCATGTTGCGGATGGTCCGGTCCCGGCGCGTACGACGATGAGAGCAGACGGCCTTCCACGCCGGCGTAATCGAACTCTTGACGCATCTCAAACGCTCGCTCTTGGTACGGCGCAGGGTCGAAGAACTCGTTCAGCGCCGAAGTGGTGCGCTCGTGCCGAACCTCTTTGTAGTCCGTGCCGTAGGTTAGCAACAACTGTTCGTAATCGCGGAGAAACTTTGTGGAATCGGTGACGCGCTCGTTCCACAAGAGCACGAGCCAGCCGGCGGGTTTCAGGATGCGAACAAACTCCCGCCTTGCATGTACGCGGTCAAACCAGTGCGCAGCCTGGGCCGCCGTGATGAAGTCTACGCTGTGATTGGCCAGTGTGGTCCCCTCAGCCGTTCCTACAACGCTGGTGAAGGATGGGAATCCGGCCAGCAGACGCTCCCCCGCTTTGCGCATCTCGGCATTGGGCTCAACACCGAAGACGGTATTCCCGTTTTCGAGCAAGGTGCGGGTCCAAATGCCGGTGCCAGAAGCGATGTCAGCTATCACATCCCTAGGCGCGAGTCCGCATTCGGTCTGCAAGGCGTTCAGTGCCTCACGCGGATACCCTGGCCGGTACAGCACATAATTTTCTACGCGATCGGAGAATCGGCTTGTGGCGTTGGAAGAAGGCATGGAATTAATAACGGGCAAGTTCTTTCATCTTGCCGGAAATTCATTTTAATTGCGGAGCCGGGATATTGTCCTTTGCCCAGGTACATAATGCGATACCATTTCAAGCAGTCATGAAACTTCTGATCACGAAATGAGAGTCGTCATAAAAGTAGGTACCAGCCTCGTCGCTCCGGGCCGGCAAATCGACGCAAACCTTCTGCGCGCTGTGGTCGATCAGTTCGATCTCAGGAGGAACGAGTACTTGATTGTCACGTCGGGCGCGATTGCCGCAGGAATGTCTGGACTAGGATTGGGCAAGCGGCCCAAGAATGTTCCGGGCATGCAGGCCTGTGCGGCGGTTGGACAAAGCAAGCTGATGCATACCTACGAGCGCCTGTTCTTTGGCAAGAAGCTCGTGGCGCAGCTTTTGCTTTCGAGTGATGACTTCACTTCGCCCGTGCGCTACCGCAACCTGCAGAACGCCCTGGCCGAGTTGCTCTCGCTGGGGGTTGTGCCCGTCGTGAACGAAAACGATAGCGTCTCCGTGCGCGAGTTGGTTGGAGCCTTTGGGGACAATGACGAGTTGAGCTCGTTGCTTGCGAGAACGGTGAAAGCAGATTGGCTACTGCTGTTGACCGATGTTGACGGTTTCTATGTTCCCAACGGGAGAAAGAAGCCGCGTCTGTTGCGTGTGGTGCGCAAGTTGACTCCGGATCTCGAGGCGCAATGCAATGGCAAAAGCACGCTGGGACGTGGCGGGATGATTTCTAAATTGCGAGCGGCAAAGCTGGCGAGCGAAGCGGGCGTGCACGTGGCCATCGTGAACGGCCGCCATCCGCAGGGAATTATGCTGGCGATGGAGGGGAAAGTCGGAACCTACTTTCCTCCGCAACGCCGTTTGGAAGGGAAGAAGTGATGGCCATGACTGCCACCCACGTGTGTTCTACGCAAGAAAAGCTGCAGCGCGCGCGCGAGGCGGCCGCGAAACTGGCATTGCTCTCGACCCGTGAAAAGAACAAGATACTTCATTTGCTCGCAGATGCGCTCAAAGAGAAAGCCGGGAAGATTCTGGCAGCAAACCGGATGGATATTGAGAGCTCAGGTCTAGCGGGCGCGATGCGCGACCGGTTAATGCTGACCGCCCCGCGAATCACGGAGATGGCGCAGGGTGTGCGCGAAGTTGCAGTGCTCGGCGATCCGATTGGTGAGACCCTGGACGAGTGGATGCGGCCGAACGGTCTCCGCATTCGCAAGGTGCGCGTGCCTCTGGGTGTGGTGGGGATCATTTATGAATCGCGACCCAACGTTACTGTCGAGACGGCCGTTCTCGCGCTGAAAGCCGGAAATGCCATCATTTTGCGGGGTGGCAAGGAAGCTGCGCGCAGCAATGAATGTCTGGTGGATATTCTCGCGGCCATTCCCGGAGTGCCCGAGGGAGCAGTCGAGCTGCTCGATTCGAGCACGCGGCAATCCGTGCTGGAGCTCATCAAGGCTCGGGGGCTGGTTGATGTGATCATTCCACGAGGCGGAGCCGGCTTGATTGCGTTCGTTACCGAGAATTCCTCTGTGCCTGTGATTGAAACCGGAGCAGGGAACTGCCACATCTTCGTGGATGAATCTGCCGACTTCGAGATGGCGGACCAGATCGTGATCAACGCCAAGACGCAGCGACCGTCGGTGTGCAATGCGGCTGAAAAATTACTGGTGCAGGAACGAATTGCTTCGGAATATGTGCCAAGAATCGTGAAAAAGCTGATCGATGCCGGTGTGGAAGTTCGTGGAGACGGGAAATCGCGCAGCCTTGCAGCCGGGTTGAACATTGAGCCGGCCACGGAACAGGACTGGTACGATGAGTACCTGCGGCTCTGCATAGCGGTTTGCGTAGTCGCAAATGTGGATGACGCCATTGCTCACATTAACCGCTATTCCACAAAGCATTCGGATTCGATCGTGACGCAAGACGAGGCAAATGCTCGAAAGTTTCTGCGCAGCGTGGATTCGGCCGCTGTTTATTGGAATGCATCGACTCGCTTTACCGATGGCGCGGAGTTTGGGTTCGGCGCCGAGATGGGGATCAGCACGCAGAAGTTGCACTGCCGCGGTCCCTTCGCGCTCGCGGAACTGACTTCTTCGAAGTACGAAGTTGTTGGGACGGGGCAGGTGCGCTAGGACAGCGAGGCCGTCACGTACCTCAAGAGTCTAATCGCTGGGATTGCCATCGTCCTAGGGGTGATGCTTTTGGCGATATTTAGCTGGGGCCTGCACATGTATATTGCTTCCAAGTCAAGAGAAGGCGGACCGATAGGGGGAGCGATAGGGCGGGATCCCATCTCGCCAATGAAGCCGCGTGTTTGGATTACCGTCGGCATGATATTTGCGGCTCGCTTTCTAGGGGAATATCGACGCGCCGGGCGATAGCAATCCTTTAGCTCTGATTCCCTTCGCCGTTACCGCCAAACCGGAACGCGCATCAAGTCAAAGTGATGGTCGTAGGTCCAGACTTCTAAATTGAGGCGTGTAGCTAATGCGGCGACGGTTGCGTCAAACAAAGTGATGGGCTGGTCAGCCAGCGTTCCAATCTTGGCCATCGCGCGCCGGTAATCGTCCGGCGTGGGATTGACCAGAGCCGCGTTCGCCATGTCGATGAGCCAATCAGAAGCGGTATTGCTGCCCAGGCGGTGCAGGACCACGGTATAGGCCTCAAGCAGCGTCGGATAAGCCACCACGACCTCCCGCTTCTCGCGATCCAGCTTACGCAACTCCGCTAGGGCTTGCTTGTGGCGCGCATCGTGCGGGTCGACAGCCGCGTAGAGCGGTCCGGTATCCGCCAGGATGGCCCGTGTCACTTTTTAATGCCCGCCAGGTAGAGGTCATGCTGGACACTCACGTCGCTACGCCCGCTACCATGTTTGGCTGGCCTGATTTTAAAGGGCTTGCGCGTCCGAAGAAATCCCCGCTCGCCCAGGTACTCCCGCAGGGCCGCCTGCACCACTGTGGTGAGTGCGGGTGGGGCTTCTTGCGCTTGCAGATAGTTGTCCACCGCTTCCGCCAAGTCGTCGGGGAACGTCATAGTGGCTCGTTTCATGCCCTGATTGTAGCACTAAATGGTGAATAGAGTGATAGTGAAGTAGTATGGTGAATACGGTGATATTGGTGATTCATCGTTAATGCTGGTAAGTAAAGCGGCTGCAGAGAACGACAAGAAACTGCTGTGCTACCTTACTCTCATCGCGAGCGCCCATGAAACTGTTATCCGCGTTGCTTCTTGCCTCGGTCGTCTTGCTTACAAGCTTTCCGGTGGCGGTCAGCGGTCAGGCGCCAGAATCTTCCGGTGCGGCTCAGGCGATCTTTGGATTTCGCGACTTCGCTACCGAGAATGACACTGAAACGCGATTCCTTGCCGTACCAGACCCTAAGCTCGCCGAAGAGCACCTGCGCACGCTGACTCAGTCGCCGCATATGGCGGGCACACCCGAAGACAAAGCCACCGCAGATTACGTGGCCCAGAAGTTTCGCGCCGCTGGTCTCGACACCGAGACCGTCGAATATAAAGTGTGGATGAACTATCCGTTGGAAATCCACGTGGATGTAACGGCTCCCGCTGGTGTCGACATGCACGGACCTACGCGCGAGCATGTCGATGGCGATCCATATGACAATGATCCACGGGTAGTGATGCCGTTCAACGGAATGTCGCCGTCAGGGGATGCCGAGGCCGACGTTGTCTATGCCAACTACGGCACGCCGGAAGACTTCGAGAAGTTGGAAAAATTAAAGGTCGACGTACGCGGCAAAATCGTGCTGGTGCGCTACGGACAAAACTTTCGCGGAGTAAAGGTTTTTGTCGCGCAAGAGCACGGCGCCGCCGGAGTGCTCATCTACTCGGATCCGTTCGACGACGGCTGGCGGCGTGGCGATAAGTATCCCGTCGGGCCCTGGCGCCCGGATACCGGTGTGCAACGTGGATCGGTGGGATATATGTTCGAATTCCCCGGCGATCCTACGACGCCAGGAATCGCATCCCTACCTACCTTGCCGGACAGCAGGCGCATTGCTCCGGATCAGTCCGCGCAAATGCCGAGGATTCCGGTCACGCCGCTTTCCTATCACGACGCGTGGCCCATCCTTCAGCATCTGGGTGGCCCCGACTCGCCGCGTGAGTGGCAAGGTGCTCTGCCGTTCACTTATCATGTAGGGCCTGGCCCAGTTCGCGTAAAGATGCACCTGAGGCAGGATTATCAGTTCCGCACTCTTTGGGATGTGATCGGCCGAGTACCCGGCAGCGCATCGCCCGACGAGTGGGTGGTTGCAGGGAATCATCGCGACGCGTGGGTATACGGAGCAGTCGATCCGAACAGTGGCACGGCTGCGATGCTCGAAAGCGTGCACGGCGTCGGCGAGTTGTTGAAATCGGGTTGGAAGCCAAAGCGCACCATGATTTTCGCCAGTTGGGATGGCGAAGAAGAGGGCCTGATGGGTTCGACCGAGTGGGCCGAGCAGCACGCGACTGAACTGGCCAACGCACCCGCATATTTCAACATGGACGTGGCCGTTTCTGGATCGAAATTTGGCGCCTCCGCGGTGCCCAGTCTGAAACAGTTCTTGCGCGATGTGACCAAAGCGGTATCCAGTCCAAAGGGTGGAACCGTCTATGAAGCGTGGCAAAAAGTGGACCAGCCGGGGGGCTTGTCGATGCAGTCGTCGGCCGAGGCGGTTGGCGACATGCATCATTGGCCAGCCGCGTCGGGCGAGGGCGAGGCTCCGGTCGGAGATCTGGGCAGCGGCTCCGATTACAGCGCTTTCCAGCACCACCTGGGCGTTCCTTCCACCGACATCAGTTCTTCCGGCCCCTACGGTGTGTATCACTCTGTGTTTGACAATTTTACGTGGTTCAAGAAATTTGGCGATCCGGATTTTGTTTACGAACAGCAGATGGCAAGAGTTTTTGGCCTGGAAGCCCTGCGTATGGCCGATTCCGACGTGTTGCCCTACGATTACGAAGAATACGGGAAGGAAGTTGCCGCCTATCTGGATGCCGCCGGAAAGCGCGCGGAGAGCAAATTCGGCGACCATGCGCTCGATCTAAACGCAGTCAATCGCGCGGCAAAGCATTTTCAGGCGGCAGGGAGCAAAATTCTTGCCCGACAGAGGAATCCAGTGAGCAATCCAGCGCGGCTGAACCGGGCGCTGCTCAGCGCCGAGCGGGCGCTGCTAGTGCCGGAAGGGCTCCCGCACCGTCCCTGGTTCCGTCATGCCATCTATGCCCCGGGCGAATATACCGGTTACGCGGCTGTGGTGATCCCGGGGGTGAATGAAGCTCTCGATAGAGGGGATGCGGAGCGGGCGCGACAGCAAGTGGCGGTGCTGGCGGCGGCTCTGGAACGCGCCGCGAAAGCGCTGGAGGGGTACCGGTAGTGTTGTTTGACTAGTCATCTGACTAGTCATAGGATAAGAGGTGAGGTGAGCCCCGTGGGTTCATGGCAACTGCAAGATGCTAAGGCGAGGTTTAGCGAGTTCCTTGACGCGGCCCTCCAGCAGGGTCCCCAGGTCGTAACGCGGCGGGGTGTGGAGACCGCTGTTCTCGTGCCGATCGAAGAATGGCGCCGGATGAAGAGCGCAGCACGTCCCGGCATAAAGGAATTGCTGCTAGGTCCAGGCCCACGCTTTAACATCCCCATTCCCGAGCGCATTCCCGAGCGAGGCCGGGGCAAGCGCCGACCAGCGATCGACTTCAGCCGTCCGGATTTCAAGTGACTCGCTATTTGCTGGATACCAACATCATTTCTGAACTGCGAAAGAGCAGGCCCCATGGAACTGTTGTGGCTTGGCTTGAGACCCTTCGAGGCGAGCAGATTTTTCTTTCGGCGGTGACTATGGGGGAATTGCAAGCGGGCGTGGAATTAACGCGCCGACAGGATGTCCGTAAAGCGCAGGCACTCGAGGCCTGGTTGGACTTGGTGGAGGCGTCATTCGCTGTCTTGCCGATGGATCACATTTGTTTCCGGGAGTGGTCGCGGTTGATGGCGGGTAAGAGCGAGGCATTGCGGGAAGACGCCATGATCGGCGCGACCGCCCGTGTGCATGGGCTTACCGTGGCAACGCGAGACGAGAAAGATTTCAGGCATTTAGGTGTTGAGATTATCAATCCGTTCAAATCGAACTGAATCATGAATGCAACTCACGCTCTCGGGCAATTCCCGCGCACGCTGCCGCACTCGGCGGCGGCGACGTTCCTCGCACTCTTTCCCATCGTCGATCCGTTTGGCGGCATCCCGATCTTCTTCACGATGACCTCAGCGTGGACAGCTCAGGACCGGCGCCGCACTGCTGTGAAACCGGAATCTGGGTGTTCGTCATCCTCGGGACTTTTCTGTTCTTTGGCCGATTCGTGCTGCATTTTTTCGGCATCTCGCTGCCGTGCTGAAGATTGCCGGAGGCCTTATCGTTGCCAATACTGCATGGGGTATGGTCACGTCCCACTCCCGCATCACGCCCGAGAAAGCCATGAAACGCAGGGCAAAGAGGATATCTCTCTTACGCCGCTGGCGATGCCGCTCCTGTCGGCTCCGGGAGCGATCGGAGTGGTCATGGCACTGGCGGCGCACGTGGATAGCGCGGCTTCATACTTCGGCATGGTTATCGGTATCGCCGGAATAGCCCTATCGGTGTTGTTGTCTTTCTGGCTGGGAGGGCCGTTGGTGCGGCGGCTGGGGCCCAGCGCGGTGGGAGCCATCAACAAGATTTTTGGCTTTCTGATTCTGGCCATTGCCGTCCAGTTGGTGTGGGACGGCGTGGCCGACTTCAATCGCTGACTAGGTTGCGCTGCGCGGGCGCTCTGGCACGCGCAAGTGCCGGCGTTGTCAGGATGGGTGGCGAAACCCGCTAGAGCAGAGCCTGGATCAGCGGTTTGGTTTGTGGCGAGATTCGCCGGCAAGAGCGCCTGCGGCCAAGAAGGCGAAGCCGAGCCTTGCTCGGCCGGGCAAGCCGAGGCCGGCTGTCCCCACACCAACTACTTCAGCGTTACCAGTTTCTCCACCAGCTCTGAATAATCTTTCTTCTCGATGCCATGCACCTGCTTGTTGTACTCGTCGACTTTGGACGAATAGTTCATCGAGCAGAACTTAGGGCCGCACATGGAGCAAAACGCCGCCTCTTTATAGTGGTCGTCGGGCAGGGTTTCGTCGTGCATGGAGCGCGCTGTCTGGGGATCGAGGGAAAGTTCGAACTGTTTTTCCCAGTCAAATTTGTAACGCGCGTAGCTGAGGGCGTCATCGCGGTCGCGTACGCCGGGCCGTCCGCGCGCGATGTCGGCGGCATGCGCGGAAATCTTGTAGGCGATGATGCCGTCCTTTACGTCTTTTTCGTTTGGCAAGCCAAGGTGCTCTTTCGGCGTCACATAGCAGAGCATGGCCGCGCCGTACCATCCGATCATGGCCGCACCAATCGCCGATGTGATGTGGTCATATCCAGGCGCGATGTCGGTGACCAGCGGTCCCAGTGTATAGAAGGGAGCTTCGTGGCAGAGTTCGACTTCTTTCTCCACCTGCTCCTTGATCTTGTCCATCGACACGTGCCCCGGGCCTTCGATCATCACCTGAACATCGTGCTTCCACGCGATCTGGGTCAATTCGCCAAGAGTCTTGAGTTCGGCGAACTGAGCTTCGTCGCTGGCGTCGGCGACGCAACCGGGACGCAAGCCGTCGCCCAGCGAAAAGCTGACGTCATACTTCTTGCAGATCTTGCAAATATCTTCAAAGCGTTCGTAAAGAAAATTCTGCTTGTGGTTGTAAGCCATCCACTGCGCGAGGATTGCGCCGCCACGGCTGACAATCCCTGTGATGCGCTTAGAAATTAGTGGCAGATACTGGACAAGCACGCCGGCATGGATCGTCATGTAATCCACGCCCTGTGTCGCCTGCTCTTCGATCACTTCCAGCATCACTTCGGCGTTCAAATCTTCCACGCGTTTCACGCGCGAGATGGCCTCATAGATGGGAACGGTACCAATGGGAACGGGCGAATGACGAAGAATCGCTTCGCGAATTTCGTGGATGTTGCCACCGGTCGATAGATCCATCACCGTGTCGGCGCCGTAATGCACAGCCGTGTGCAGCTTTTTCAGTTCTTCTTTAATTTCAGAAGTTACGGCGGAGTTGCCGATGTTGGCGTTGATCTTGCAGAGCGAGGCCACTCCGATTGCCATCGGCTCCAGTTCCGGATGGTTGATGTTCGCCGGAATAATCATGCGGCCGCGGGCCACTTCGTCGCGAACCAGTTCGGACGTCAGTTTCTCGCGGTGGGCAATGTAGCCCATCTCCTCGGTGATCACACCCCGGCGGGCATAATGCATCTGCGAAAAATTGCCCGTGGTGTTCTCACGCTTGCGCCGTGCGAGCCACTCCGCGCGGGGTCTAGGGACACTCTCCCCAGCGCCGCCGTTTCCGTTGGAACCATTCGGAGAAATCATGATGAAGGGAACCTCACTGTGATCTTTTGAGTCTTGATTATACCTGCGTTGGGCCGTGGCGGGCACGGGAGATCGGTCTGGAAGCATAGCTCATCCCAGATTTAAATCAGTTGGCCGCATGTAATAGTTTCGTAATGTGTTCGCGGTCACCGCAAAGCACTCGGACCAGAAGCTACGCTACAGAGACCGTCAAAATGAAATCTCATCCAAAAGGCAGCAGCACTCGCATTCTTCTGAGTTCAGTCTTCGGTCCATACGCACAAGACGACGAATTTGGCAGCCGCTCCATCAATCCAATGGAGCTTTATCACAACCAGGTAACCCGTGCCCAGGGCAGCTTTTCGCTGCGCATGTTCCATCGCTCCTGGGGCATCATGATGATCCAGGAAAACATCTCGGCGCCCTGCAGCGTCCTGGATTTTCCCACGCGAGAAGCCTTTGGCAAGGAATTGATCACCAATCATTACGACATCGTCGGAATTTCTTCGATCATCGTGAATGTGCTGAAGGTTCGGGAGATGTGCCGCATGGTACGGGAGCTGTCGCCTAACTCGGTGATCGTCGTGGGCGGACACGTTGCCGCCATGCCCGGCCTCGACGCGATGATCGATGCCGACCACATCGTGCGTGGCGAGGGAATTTCCTGGATGCGCCGTTATCTGGGAGAGGACGAGCATGCGCCGATCCGTCATCCGGCGATCGTTTCTGGACTAAAGACGCGCATCATGGGAGTGCGGCTTCCACAGCGCAAGGGTGGGACGGCCGCAACCATCATTCCATCGGTCGGTTGCCCGATGGGATGCAACTTCTGCACGACCTCCGCTTTTTTTGGTGGCAAAGGGAAGTTCATTAACTTCTACGAGACTGGCGATGAACTGTTCGATGTGATGTGCAGCATTGAAACCGAGCTCGAAGTGAATTCTTTCTTCATCATGGACGAGAACTTTCTGCTGCATCGCAAGCGTGCTCTGCGTTTACTGGAGCGTATGAAGGAAGCAGGGAAAAGTTGGGAGCTTTCCATTTTCGCCTCCGCCAATGCGATTCGAAAATACACCATGCTGGAACTGGTGGAGCTGGGTGTATCCTGGGTGTGGATGGGCCTGGAGTCTCCGCGGTCGAGCTATGGCAAGTTGCAGGGACATGATCTGACGCAGCTCACCCACGAACTGCGCGAACATGGCATCCGGGTGCAAGGTTCGACGATCATCGGACTCGAGCATCACACGCCGGAGAACATCGTGGGCGAAATTGAGTCGGCGGTCGACTACCAGACCGATTTCCATCAATTCATGCTCTACACGCCGGTGCCCGGCACGCCGCTGTATCAGGAGATGGCAGATCAGGGCCGTTTGCTCACGGACATTGATCCCGCCGATATCCACGGACAATTCAAATTCAACTTCCGGCACGCCGCAATCTCCCGCGACGATTCGAAGCGATTCTTGGATTGGGCCTTCTGGCGCGATTTTGAGCGCAATGGGCCGAGCCTTTATCGCCTATGCCAAACCATGCTTCTGGGATGGCAGCGTTATAAGAACTATCCCGATCCCCGCGTTCGAGAGCGATTCAGGCGTCAGGTGAAGAAAATTATCGGCTCTTACAATGCCGCGCTTTGGGCAATGGAGCGAGAGTTCAGGAAGGTGAATGGCGGCGTGAGCGACAAGATCCACAGGCTGCGCCGAGAAGTTGAAAAAGAATTTCCATTCATAGCTCGGCTGACCGCAGCATCGTTAGGCCCGATTTTGCTGTGGTCCACGCGGAGAGAAGAACGTCGACTTGCTTCGGGACGCACCTACGAACCTCCTACGCTTATCGAACGCCGCAATTG
The DNA here is from genome assembly GCA_049515395.1 of Candidatus Sulfotelmatobacter sp. Lineage (GTDB taxonomy): Bacteria > Acidobacteriota > Terriglobia > Terriglobales > Acidobacteriaceae > Sulfotelmatobacter. The sequence goes on from JBEKUD010000051.1 coordinate 28,336, forward strand.
GATCCCCTTTTCATAGTCTGGTGGTGGAGTCTGGTGGTGGAGTTGGAGTTCTCAGGAAATGGTGCGATTATGAACCCGAAACAGTAGGAGCGGCGGCATGAAATACCGGATTGGTACGTGGGCGAGTGGAGGCTTTCTCGTCGCGGGCTGCTGGGCACTTTACGCACTCGCAACCACACCCCCAGCAATGACCTCTGTGACCCGATTCTGCCTCTTGTCCGTCTAACTTGCCCAATCGCGCTTCTTCGTTTTTATCCGATTCGTCTTTATTGGGTTCTTCTTGCGAATGCCGCTACCTATGCGTTAGTCGGTCTGATTGTCGAGGCCTTGCGGCAAAGACGGAATCAGGCAAGAAAAATCAAAACAGTCCGCTACCCGTAGCCCTCCATCCTTGAACATAAAGAGGCGCGAGCTTAGAATCGCATCCGTTCTCAAGGAGAAGTCTCGATATGCGGATGTCCCTTTTCTTTCCCGCCTTCTTGCTTTGCATAACCGCTAGTGGCTTCGCTCAAACCGGTTCATCCACGAACCCTGCGCCCGGTTTTAGTCTCGATAATATCGACAAGAGCGTCGATCCCTGTGTGGACTTCTTCCAATATGCGTGCGGCAACTGGATCAAGAACTCAGAGATTCCAGCGGACCGGCCATCGTGGCAAAGCTTTTCGGAACTCGATGAGGGCAATCTGGACATCGAGCGCGGGATTTTGGAGAAAGCAACGGTGGGAGGCGCCGGGCGCAACGCCATCGATCAGAAAATCGGAGATCTTTATCAATCATGCATGGATGAAAAGGCGGTGAATGCCAAGGGCATCGCTCCGCTGCAGCCCGAGCTCGATCGCGTGGCCGCGGCCAAGGACAAGGAAGCGTTGATCGACGAAATCGCGCATGTGCATCTGACGGGGCCCAGCCCGTTGTTCAATTTCTATTCAAACTCCGATTTGCATAATGCGGACACCGTGATCGCCTACATCGACCAGGGGGGCCTGTCGCTGCCCGACCGCGACTACTACATCAAAAACGATGCCCGCATGGTCGACATGCGCAAACACTTTGTGGACTATGTGACCGAGATGTTCACGCTGGCGGGACAATCGGCGAATCAGGCGGCAGATTCGGCGAAGACCGTGCTTCGCATAGAAACGGCGCTGGCCAAGGCTTCGATGGATCGCACGATGCGCCGCGACCCTAAAAACCGTGACCACAGAATGACGCGCGACCAAGCCGTGGCCCTGGCGCCGGATTTTTATCTGAATCGCTTTTTCGTGGCTGTGAGCGCTCCTAACTTCACAGAACTGAACGTGGGCAATCCCGACTTCTTTAAGCAGGTCGATGGCGTGGTCGAGTCCGAGCCGTTAGATGCCCTCAAGATTTACGTGAGCTGGCAGGTACTTCGGGCAGGCGCTCCGTGGCTCTCCCAGCCGTTTGTGGATGCCAATTTTAGAATGCGGCAGGCCCTCACGGGTCAAAAGCAAATTCAGGACCGGTGGAAGCGCTGCGTGGATCTCACCGATAGTTCTCTGGGAGAGGCACTGGGACAGCGCTATGTCGAGGCCACGTTCGGCGCGGAGGGCAAGCAGCGCATGCTGAAGATGGTCGACGCTCTGGAAAAATCTTTGGACGAGGATATTCAAAGTTTGTCCTGGATGAGTGACGAGACCAGGAAGCAGGCCAAAGTCAAACTGATGGCGATTCGTAACAAGATTGGTTATCCCGAGGTGTACCGCGACTACAGTTCGGTGGTAATTAAACTCGGCGACTTGCTGGGCAACGTGCAACGTGCCACGGAATTCGAATCGAAACGCGAGATCGCAAAAATTGATAAGCCGCTCGATCGCAAGGAATGGGGAATGACTCCGCCCACCGTGAATGCATACTACAGCCCCCCATACAACGAGATCGTGTTTCCGGCAGGAATTCTGCAGCCTCCGTTCTTCGACAAGAACATGGATGACGCGATCAACTTTGGCGGGATCGGGCTGGTGATCGGCCATGAACTTACCCATGGATTCGACGATCAGGGGCGCAAGTACGATCCCAACGGAAATCTGCGGGACTGGTGGACGGAGCAGGACGGGAGAGAATTTGAAAAGCGCGTGAGTTGCGTGGCGGACGAGTATTCGAACTTCGTTGCCGTGGACGACCTCAAGCTGAACGGCCGTCTGACGCTGGGCGAGAACACCGCCGACAACGGCGGCGCGCGCATCGCGCTGATGGCGCTCGAGCACATGATCGCGGACGACAAGACCGGCAAAGAAGCCCAGAAAATCGACGGCTATACGCCCGAGCAACGATTTTTTCTGGGATTCGGGCGAGTGTGGTGCGAGAAGAGACGTCCGGAATACGAGCGCATGCAGGTCACCACGAATCCGCACTCGCCGGGCAGATACCGCGTCAACGGCGTGGTGCAGAACATGCCGGAATTTCAAAGGGCATGGGGATGCAAAGCGGGACAGCCGATGGTCGCCGAAAACGCCTGCCACGTCTGGTGATAGATTCGGCGCTTGAAACAATCCCGAGAGACGAAAGGCCCGGCATCGCCGGGCCTTTTCTTTGGTGTGCCGAGCATGTTTGACAGCTTGGAGGTGCAAGTCCCCTTCACAACGTGATGGACGTGAAGGGATAGCGAAGCGCAACGGTGAAATCACACTCGCCGCGAGGCGGGGCCGGAAAGAAGCGCGGAGCAAAGACGCGAGCCGATGAACAAGAACCGGATCGGAGGCCTACGGTGGCGGGCGAGCGAGCCAATGATTGCGAAGCCCATATCCATCAAGCGCACTGGTGGTAAATCCGGCGGTTGTGCGTCGAAGGCGGTCGAACTTACCGCGGGAGATCTGCG
>JBEKUD010000052.1:0-43102 GCA_049515395.1 Candidatus Sulfotelmatobacter sp.
CGACTAGCTTCGGCGCAATTTCACAAGCGAAGCGCCCAGACAGCGATGAGCACATCACTCACTTGCTGGATCGAACCCAGAAATCGGTGCTAGTTTCATCGCAGCCAGCACCTCCAACACCGTAGCCGTGCTACAAACGCTTACCGAGATGCCAACGAGTGCTTCCGAAACGAGAGGATGTTGCTCCGTCAGCAAGCCCAGACGCTCACTCACGCCGAATATTTGTTGCACTTCCTGCAGGATCGCAATCGAGTTCAGTGGTATACGCTGCCTTCCTGAGAAGCCTTTTAAGGATGGGGAGACAGAAACTTGAGATGGCTGACGTTAAGAGGGTTCGCGGCCGATCTATATTCGGAACCCTCACGAACCCCACAAAATTGGGATCAAGCGATCAAGCAGCGTCAACCGTGTATTCTGTGATCGCGCTACCCGCGCCAACGAGAGTATCCCCAGCCCCCGCCACCGAGCAAGAACAGCACCACAAGAACAATCAATACGGTTTCCATAGTTATAACCTCACTTTAGGAGAAGCTGGACTGGCCTTTGTAGCGGTCATCTCATTTTCTTCCCTACGCCAGATGATATAAGTGGCCAAGACGGATGTCTGGTCACATTAGACCACTCTGGTCGATTCGATTCATACGAGGCTGTTATGCCGGACTTGAGAGCGGATTGGCGCTGTGATTCGTACGGAGTTGGGCTTCGATTCTTTTGTGCCGATATTTGCCTAGCGGAGGATGCGATTGCTGTTGACGTCGCTGCCGACCGCGGGCGCTTGGGATGAACTGCCGCAGGCAGCCATGTCTGTTGTGTAGACTGCCGATCTCGCTGCCGTTAAGCCGCACGCTTGCCGATTTGGTCAAGTTAATTGTCAGGACTGAGCAATTTGGATCAGCGGAGCCTTGCTCGCCTAGGCTATCTCTATTTAACGAGCAGATAAACAGGCGAAGGAAAGCCACTGGGGAAATGGAATATGAGCCGTATCAACAAGCTGACACCAAAACTGCGCAAAGCTCCGCAACCACCTCGGTCATACGCTGGAGCGCCCGCTGACGCAGACCGAGCCAAGAGGCCAGCGCTCGTCCAGCCCTCTGGGCCCGACTCCGACCTGAATCCCGGTGATCGCGTCGAGGGTTTGGCTGATTTTGGAAAGCCGACTGGAGAATTTGGAACAGTTGAGCAAACGAATGAAGACGACGCGCTTGTAAAGTGGGATCACGACGGTCGCATGCGACTGCGCCAACCGTGGCTTAAGAAAGTCAGCAATAAGGATCATGCCATTGGCAAGCCAGCAAGTGTATAGCAAATTATAGCGAATGGGATATTTTGAGCTTCAACAGTCCGGCAATCTGTCCCGGCCAAAATGTGGATATTGAAAACGTTCCCGTTTTGGCCCATGTCCGAAAGCGGTCGATATTGTTCAGTTTGCAATTCGCGCCCTGAGGCTACTCGTGACCTTCCAAAGGAGGCATTATGGCTGCTCACCCTTACCCAGAAATACCCTGCACAATTTGCAGTAAGCCTGTAGATTTACGAGTCGATCTTTACGCTGATGAAGACGGTAGGGTGGTCCACAAGAAGTGCTACATCAACCGCTTGCGCGCACCCGACAATCGGATCGCCAGCTAATACTCTTCGACACTTCCTTCGTCAGCAGGTTTGCTTGGACGCCACGTTTTACACCTGACCTTGGAACCACCAATCCTCGGCTCCTACATGGCGGTGCTCACCGACTTCACCGAAATGGCGTCTCCGTTGGCCGTAACTTTGGCCTGTTGCCAAGCTGACTTATTTAGTTCGGCCGAAATGGCTCGCTTCACCGCACACTCTGCTCGCGCCTAGTGTTTCTTTTAGTGTGCGCTAGCAGCCTTCGCCGCTACGTTAAGCTGTTCTTCCCTGGTCATGGTCTTTCGCCTACGCTTCCCGCCGATTAATCTCCCTTTTGTGCCCGATGGCGCGCATATACTCAGATCGGTTGGGGGGCTGGCGTCGGAACTGTTCGGGAGGATGTTTCCGCATCCGGTTCTGGCGTCTCTCTCTGGCCAGTAGACTGAAGCAGCCATGATGGGAGATCGATCTTCTTTACTGAAGTGACGAGTGACGGCACCTCAACCCCTTCGGGTGCGCGACATCCATCGACGCCTGCTACCAACATCGGATAGCCTCACGGCCGTTTCACTCTTGACCGATGTTCCGTATGCGCGACACTCAATCCGCTGCAATCAAGCGTCGGTCACGATGCGGTTCTATACGGGGCTGTCCCGAACTGAGTTTGCACTTCTCGCCCGGCCCAGCGCCACAAGTTGGGCAACAGACGGATTGTACCTGTTTGTGAGTAGGTTTTTTGGACTTCACGATTGTCCATGATACGGCAATTCGCAGAGGAACAATGGTCAATTTTGCACACAGAACTCGGATCGTAGTTATTACTTCTTCGAAGGTTCGCCCTCGAAATGACTTTCAACATCTTCCCGACTGAGCGGGTTTCCTGCCGTGGTCAATACGACAGAATAGACGACCTCGCTCCGTGCAAGCTGAGCGGTGATAAACGCCCCGTCGTTCGGCAGTTTTTGGTAGCTGAATTTTACTGTTCTGCCGTCTTCGAGTATTTTGACCCACTCTTCGTCCGGCATTTTCGTGTCTCTTCAGCCGTGATCAGGATATGTCGCGAATATACGTTGCTCGGTGATTAGCGCGTTTCATCGGGAGCAGTGGCAGATTTGACGCAAAATCGCGATAGGTGTTCGATTTTCATTTCCCGATCGCTTCCTTCTTCAGCCGCTCGATCTGCTCCAAATGATTCGGCCGTGTTTCGACATCATCTGCACATAGTCGCCAACCGTGACCCGGTGGTGGAGTTCGGGATGGCGGGCGGATTTCTGCAAGTCTACGGCCTTCAGCCGCCGCAGCAACCGAACGTTGGCGTGGCGGTTGAGTCCGTAGAGGGCGACCAACTCGGGAGGCGAGAATTCCAGATACCCAAGGTTCTTCGCCCAAGCGTCCTGATCAATCGGTGCGATCACTGGATCTTCGTCAGAGAGCATTTGCCGAATACGGTAGGCGTAGAGGATTTCCATATCAGCTCATTCGCGTCCAAATTAAGCGTTTGACGACATTCCCCACCTTGAAAACGTTGGGCATAACTCGACTCTGACTCTGGACGCGCATCAGCGCTTCGGCCAGGTCGAAGTCGGGTGGCAGCCAAAAGACCGCAACGGGAGGCAAGGGAACCCATGATGGCACTTTGCCGAGTTGGTTCACTGAGTCCCAAGCAGGTAGGAAAGGAAGCAATGATGAATCCAAGGTGGACGCGAGTCCCGCAAGTAGTTGTAAAGGTTGAGGTGATGTAGGTTCGAATCCTGCAGCGCCCACCATTTCCATCGACTACCTGTACCGCTGCATCCCGCTAAATTAGCATGCATCGATAAGTCGGTATAGCTCGTTTTCGCCTTAGGAAATTCTACGGCACGTGCGGGAATCGCTCACCTTGCGATCCCTCCCCCGTCTAAGGCAAACAGCACAGCGGTCAGTGACGCATCCATCATCCCAAGGGGCTATTCTGAGGGTGCAGTCGAATCGGCTGTGCGATTCCCACCAGAGAAGAGGAGTGAGTCTCCCATGCACAAAACTCGTCTGCTTGTTTTGTTATGCGGCTACTTGTCAGTGGCCAGTCTTTGCGTTTGCCACGCCCAAACCGTAATGCTCGATCTGCCGCGGCAGAGCCAGCATGCCGTCGTTATGCAACGCATTGGCGTCACCGACATCACTGTCAACTACCACCGGCCACTGGCCACCGGCCGCCAGATATGGGGCAAGCTTGTGCCTTACGGACAAGTGTGGCGCGCAGGCGCGAACGAAAATACCACCGTCACGTTCACCGATCCCGTCACGATCGAGGGCCAACCGCTCGACAAGGGAACGTATGGTCTGCACATGATCCCCGGCGAGAGTCAGTGGACGGTAATCTTCTCGAAGGTTTCCACCGCTTGGGGAAGTTTCAGCTACAAGCAGGACGAGGACGCGCTACGAGTCACGGTTAAGCCACAAGCCTCCGAATTCCACGACGCATTGACCTACGACTTTGACGATGTCAAGCCGGAGTCCACTGTGCTTGCGATGCGCTGGGACAAGGTCGAGGTGCCCTTCAAAGTTGATGTGAAGGCGAATGAAATCGTTGAAGCCAGCATTCACCGGCAAATACGCGGTCTCAATCAATATTACTGGGAGGGCTGGGACGATGCGGCCGGCTACTTCCTTGCGAACAAGACGAATCTGGAAGAGGCGCTCAAGGACGAAGATCAGTCGATCCGGACCGAAGAGCGTTTTGACAACGTGATGAACAAGTCGCGCATACTGGAGGCAATGGGCCGCAACGACGACGCAACAGCCACCCGCAACAAAGCGCTGGAGATGGCATCCGCGCAACAACTCTACTTTTATGGCCGCCAGCTACAGGGAGAGAAGAAGCAGGAAGAGGCATTTGCTCTTTATCGCTCAAACGCGAAGAAGTTCCCCGACTATTGGACCTCACACGTCGGCATGGCCCGCGTTTACAGCAGCCAAGGCGACTATGACAAAGCGGTCAAAGAGATGCAGACCGCACTCACAAGCGTACCGGACGATGCCAACAAGTCAAACCTGGAGAATTACGTCAAGCGCTTGCAGTCGAAAGACGACATCAATCGCTAACTAAGGGCACAAAAGAAGAACAGAATGAAATGGGCCAGCCCCAGGGCTGGCCCTTGTGTTTGCGGACCCTTTCACCAGACGCGGCAAGCGTTAGCCCGCACCATTTTCTGACCCGCCTTGCAACCGAAGGCCTGTCCAAACTCGGGCAGGTTCGAAACCACGTTGTCGATGCGAAACCTGGGCAACGAATGTGGGTTCGTGGTGACGATCAAGCGCGCTACTTCCGGGCGAACGCTCGAGCACCAGGAATAGGCATTCGCCAGGAAGAAGCGCTGAAGGTTCGTCCAGCCGTCCAGTCCTTTCTCGTCGAGGGACTTTCCCTGCTTCTTGAGATCCACCTCCAGCGCCTTTAATGCGAGGTAGAGGCCGCCGTTGTCCGCCGTGTCCTCGCCCTGAGTCAACAAACCATTTTGCCTCACACCAGCGCCAGCGTCGGGGACCTCCTGGGTATATTCGTCGGAGATGCACTTGCCCCGCTCGTCGTATTGTTTTGCGTCCTCTGCAGTCCACCAGTCACGCAGGTTCCCCTGAGCGTCAAACTTGCGGCCCTGATCGTCGAAGCCGTGAGTGAGTTCGTGGCCGATCACCATTCCGGTGGCGCCGTAGTTAACGGAATCATCCATGCTCTTCTCGAACAACGGCGGCTGCAGAATGCCGGCGGGAAAGTTGATCGTATTCAATTGCGGATCGTAGTAAGCATTGATGGTGGGAGGGGTCATCGTCCACTCGCTGCGATCTACCGGCTTGCCGATCTTGGCGACCCAGCGTTCGAATTCGAACGACGAAGTCTGTTCGACGTTGCCGAGGTCGCTGTCGCGGGTGATTTTCACTGCGGAATAATCGCGCCAGTGCGAAGGGTATCCGATCTTGTCTTCGATTCCCTTCAGCTTGACGATGGCCTTTTCCTTGGTGGCGGTCGTCATCCAACTCACGCTTTCAATATCGTCATGCATGGCGTTCTCGATGGCATGCACCATTTCGAGTGTGCGGGCCTTGCTCTCCGGCGGGAAAGCCCGGTCGACATAAGCCTGACCAAGGGCTTCTCCCAAGTCACGATCAGCCCAATGTGTGCAGCGCCGCCAGCGCGGAAGTTCTTCCTCCTGTCCGGCCAAGGTGTGGGCGAAAAAGTTGAAGTTCTCATCAGCCATCCCCTTGGTTAGATAAGGCGCGGCACGGTGGATTGCCTGCCAGCGCATATAAGTCTTCCAATGCTCCAGGGGGTGTTCCGTAAGCAACTTATCTAGGGCGCGAAAAAATTCAGGCGAACTGACAATGTAGTGATCGGTGGCCGGAGCATCGACCGCCTTCCGGTAAACATCCCACTGAATCGACGGCGTCAATTCGCGGATTTGAGCCGGGCTCATTTTGTTGTTGATGTTCTTGGGATCACGGCGCGTGATGTTATCCATCTGCGCCTTGGCCATCGCAGTTTCCAGTTCAATTACGGTGGCTGCATCGGTGCCCGCCTGCGCGTCCGTCTCTCCCGCCAGCACCAGCATCTTCTGCACATGGGCTCGATACTTCTTCAGAGTCTGCGCTGACTTGTCGTCGGTGTTGATGTAATAGTCGCGGTTCGGCAAGCTCAGGCCGCCCTGATCGATCTGGGCCACAACCTTGGAAGCATCGTCATAATCTTCGCTCCCGGTAAAGCCGAAAAATGGGGCATCCGTCTGATTATCGCCTTGCTCCCAGGCGCCGGGAAACATCTGGTGCAGATGGGCAATTTCCAGTGTGATTGCCTGCTTCGACTTCAGCCCCGCAATGCGGTCCAATTCCGGCTGCAGAGGCGTCAGGCCAGCCGCCTCAATGGCACTTTCGTTCATGCAGGCAGCCCAGTAGTCGCCAATCTTCTGCTGCACAGCACTGCGCTTGGGATCATCCTTTGCGCTGGCTTCCAGGGTCTCGCGCAGTACGTTGTCGTTCCACATTTCCAAACCGCCACTCGTGCTCCAGTACACCTGATCGGCCGGGATGGGGTTGGACGCAATCCATTTACTGCAGGCGTACTTGTAGAAGTCTTCGCAGGGATTCAGCGACTTGTCGACCAGATTTGGGTCGAAGTGATCAAGCTTTGGAGCACCATTTGTTTCATCAGCAGCGGCGGTCACGGCGCTCGCGGGATTGAAGCTTGCATTTTGTGCGAACAGGATGAGGGGAAAAATGGATAACAGAAAGCCGAGGATGACCTTGCAAACAGACATTACTCCTCCTTCGTGAGATGGACCGAACTGGCGCAAGAAGCAGGGCATATCATTCGTAGAGCAACATACTACAGACGGGCCGCAGGCCGCACGGTTAGCGGAATTTCAGAGGCTGGTAGCGGACCTATCCCGTGTTATGCAGTCCGGCAGAGATGCCATTGATCGTCGCGCCGAGGGGATATTCCAGTTTCGCAAGATCCTGGCCTTGTTGTTTGCGCCGCAAAAGTTCGACCTGGATCAGGCTCATCGGATCCACATAAGGATTGCGCAGATGAATGGAACGCGCCAGCACCCGGTTGCGCGCCAACAACTCGCGCTGAGCGAATATGTGCAGAATCATTTTTCTCGATCGTACAAACTCATCCTCGAGCATCGCAAAGACACGCGTACGCAGTGTCGAGTTTTTTACTAGTCCGGAATAAAGCCCGGCAATATAAAGATCGGCTTTGGCCATTCCGAGTTCAACATTGCGTACGAGATCGCCAAACAGGGCAAACTCTTTTGCCATTTCGCGCAGCAGGCGGTCATGTCCTTTGCCTTTATTGGAGAAACTCTGAAGTCCATGGCCTACGCCATACCAGGCAGGCACCGCATAACGGCTTTGCATCCATCCAAAAACCCAGGGAATGGCGCGCAGATCCTCCAGGCGGCGGCCCTTGGTCCGGCGCGAAGGCCGTGAGCCGATGCGGGCTGCATCCAACTCATGAACCGGCGTGGCCTGCTCGAAATATTCGAGCACGTCGGCATTCTCCGCGATGTTACGGCGATAGATGTGGTAAGCCTCTTGCGACATTTCCTCCATCGCCTCCTCCCAGTGCGCCTGATCTTTCGCTCCCTGCGCGCCGGGGCGCGTGAGTGCTTCCAGGCTGGCCGCAATCATCAATTCCAGATTCCATTCCGCCAGCACCACATCCGCGTACTTCCAGTTGAGGACTTCTCCCTGCTCGGTAATGCGGATCCGTCCGGAAAAGCATCCGTCGGGCTGCGCCAGAATGGCCGAATGCGTAGGACCGCCGCCGCGCCCCACCGTGCCGCCGCGCCCATGAAAAAGTCGCAGTTTCACTCCACACTCGAGTGCCGTTTGATGCAACTCGCGGTGCGCTTTGTGTAGTTCCCACGTGCTGGTGAGCATGCCTCCATCTTTATTGGAATCGGAATATCCGAGCATCACTTCCTGCCCGCAATCCCACGAGTGGAGCAGAGGTTGATACTCGGGATGTTGCCACAGACGGCGCATTACTCCGCCCGCTGCGCGGAGTGAGTCGATCGACTCGAATAGCGGCACAGGCATGAAACCAGGATCGTCACCAGACGCAGCCAGATTCACTCCACAGACTTTCGCCAAACGAATCACATTCAGAACATCATCCTCGGATTCGGCGCCGCTGATGATGTACTGGCGGATCGATTGTGGGGGATAAGTGCGCTTTAACCGCTGAATGGTACGGAAAGTGTCGACTAATTCTTTCGCCTGGGAAGAACTTGCCGCCACATTCTCGGATAACGCTAGAGAGCCGGCGGACTGCTGCGTCCCGAGCTCTCGCAGAACTTCGGCGTGCACACGCGCATGCTGGCGAATGTCGAGAACCGTAAGGTGGAAACCAAACGTGCGTAGTTGGCGTAGTAATGGGTCAACAAAAGCCTCCGCCAATCGCTGTCCGCGATTCGACATCAGGCTGTTGCGCAGCAAAACTATATCCGATTCAAATTCCGCCGCACTCTGATAGGAGCTCTGAGCGTCCAATCCTTCGCGGCTGTGCCGCAAACGGTGAACCACGTAGGAAAGAAATCGTCGAGAATGTTCCACCGTGTTTTCTGGCCCCCACAGCATGGCAACGTTGGGCATCGAGCGTTCATACTGCGCCAGTTGAGAGAGCACCTCGGCAGAAGTGCCCGACTGCCGGGATGACGAACTCAGGCAGTCGCTCAGAAATTCCACCTGGTGGATGTATTCACCAAGAATGACCGTACGCGCCAGTTCCAGTGCATCTTTCACGCATGCGGCCTTGACCAGAGAATTGCCATCGCGGTCGCCGCCGATCCAGGAGCCGAAACTCAAGAGGTTTGGCAATTCCGCGGCATCGAGGAGCGTGCCGTAGACATCGCGAAACGATTCCGCCACTTCGGTATAAATCCGGGGCAACGTCTCAAAGATTGACAGCCGGAAATATCGCAATCCCATTCGAATCTCATCGTCGACGGTGGGCTTGGTATGCCGAACTTCGTCGGTTTGCCAAAGCGCGGTAATTTCAGCGTGGATAATTTGTTCGCATCGCAACGCTTCGCCGGCAGTGAGGGGAAGACCATCCAGCCTTTCCAGTTGCTCCGCGATGCGGCGGCGCTTCAGTAAAACCGTTTGACGAGCCACTTCTGTGGGATGGGCAGTAAATACCGGGGTGACCAGGATTTGGCGAAGAGCCGCCAAAGCGGCCTCTGCCGACATTCCAGCTTCCTTCATGCGCAGCAGCGTTCCGTGAAAGGATCCAGGTAACGCCTGCTGCCGCTGCAATTGCCGGGCGCGGCGACGGCGCTTGCGATGGTTGGTCTCCGCCAAATTCGTCAGTTCAAAATAAATTGCAAAGGCCTTGGTGACCTGATAGGCGCGCGTAAGATCCATCTCCGAAATCATCGCCTGAGCACGGGCCATGAGTTCGCCGTGAGCCCCAGCAGCGGGGCTGTGGGCGACCCGTTCCCGGTGCCGTATCGTCAGCCGCCTCAATTCTTCGACCGTATCGAATAGCTCCCGGCCCACTTGCTCCACCAACACCCGGCCGAGCAATGCTCCAAGCGAGCGGACGTCCCGACGCAAGGAGTGATCCTTGGCGGAATCGTCCGACTGCGCCGTGAGTTCGGACAAGCGGACCATTTGATCGTCCGCTTTCCACAGTGGTTTAGGCCGAGTCATTCGTAGCAAGTCAAGAGGCGATTAGCTGACAGGATAAATCAAGGGAGCTAGCATCGGCAGACTGGCGTGCCGGACAGCGGAGAATATGGAAGGGCGGAGACCAGCCAGGGCGCTACTTTGGGAGCTCGAAGCGATAGCCAATGCCGCGCAATGTTCTCAAGTATCGCGGATGGCGGGGATCGTTTTCTATTTTCTCCCGCAGCCGCCGCACGTAAACATCGATGGAGCGCGGCGTCACAAAGGGGGTCTCTCTCCACACTGCGTCAAGCAACTGATCGCGTGTGAGCACGCGGCCGACGTGTGTAGCCAGATATTCCAGCAAACGGAACTCCCGCACAGTAGTAAGCACCGCTCGTCCCTGCACCTGCACCGTCATCGAAGAGGCGTCGATCTCGAGATCCCCCACGCGAAGCACTTCGGGCGCGATGGTGGGTTGGCGAATACCGCGAAGCACACTTCGCACCCGGGCTACCAACTCACGCGGACTGAACGGCTTGGTGATGTAATCATCCCCGCCCAGCTCGAGTCCTTTCACGCGGTCGGCTTCAGCTGTTCTTGCAGTCAAGAAGATGATAGGGATTGCAGAGAGAGTTGCACGCTGACGAATCTGGCGGCAGAGTTCAAAGCCGTCCGCACCGGGCAACATCACGTCCAAGAGAAAAAGAGAAGGCGTCTCGCGCAGGGCTTCCGCAATCACCGATGTACCGCTGACGAAGCTTTGCACGTCAAAGCCGGCGGCTTGCAAATTGTGGGAAATGAGCCGCGCGATATCTTCTTCGTCCTCGACCACGAAGACGAGGCAGCGAGACACTCCGCCTATATCCGAATCGCCCCGCAGTTCATACGATCCCATGGGAAAATGCATTTTTAGGAATGATGGCCCGTTCAGAACACCAGACACGATTCTCTTTCCGGTCCCCCAAGACTCTATTTTGGGAATGTTGCGAGAATGTTTCCGGCTTGTTAAGGAATGATGAATTTTGGGGTGGTTAGTTTGCCGCCCTTTTCTTAGGAGCGTGGCGCAGACTACGGCCTTCGATCAAGCTGTACAGATCTTCGGCCAGATTGGTGGTATGGTCGCCGGCTCGTTCCAATGCCTGGGCCATGAGGAGCACTTCGAAGCTTGAGGGATTGCTGCGTGCGGCGTGCTCGGTAAGGTGCTTTTGGAAAAGAGCATGACAGACGCGGTCGATGTCCTTATCCATTTGCAACACCTTGCGGGCCCGTTCCAGGTCGAGGTCGACGAATCCGCCATAGACCAGATCGAGCATCTCGCGCAGGATCGCCGACATTTCCACCAACTGGCGGACATCAGACGCTGCCATCTTTGCCGTGCGCGCTTGCACCCGCATGGCCATGCTCATCACCAGATCGCCAATGCGTTCCAGATCCGTTGTGCATTTCAGGCTGGTCAATAGTTGGCGCGCCCGAGCTTCATTCACGCGTGTGATGGCCGCTGGTAGGCGCTCATCGATGTAGCGTTCGATGATGTCGAGCTCCTGCTCGCACTCCTTGATCGCGAGAAATGCCATCCGCGTAGATGGCGTAAACAAATCCGGAACATTGGCCGCAGCGTCGCGCGCAATCAGGAAGGCCCTTAGTGCTGTGCGCGCCAGATCGTCCAGCGATCCCGATCCCTTTATCGCAGTTTTCTTTCCCGCTTCGGGGCTTGGAATTGAACTGTCAGCTACCTCCGTGTCAGGCTGTGCGGCACGCGTTGAGGCAACTTTGCGGGGCATACTCAGCAGCGTTCGGAAGCCGGGCAATATGCGATGACTGTCACTGAGAGTATCTCACTGCCGCGGTCAGGGAGAAGTGTAACCGAGAATTGTGAATGGACCGTTAAAACCAGGTTGCGGATCGCTCGCCCGCCGACTAGATTGTTTTCCAGGAATTGTTGCCTGCCAAGCCAGTTTTTCAAGGTGAATGCGGGATGATTGGACGATGGACTTGCTCGAACATCTGCGTCGTCAGTTTGCCTATGACGCGTGGGCTAACCGCGAAGTTCTGGCAGCGATCAGGGCCAACGGGTCTACATCACAGTCGGCTCGGCCACTGCAACTGCTGGCGCACATTCTTTCCGCCGAGCGCTTGTGGCTGGAGCGCATCGAACAGCATCAGCAAAGCCTGCCCGTTTGGCCGGACTTCATGTTCGATCAGTGCGATGCTCAGATCGCAGAACTTGCCCAACTTTGGCGCGGATATTTCGCCCAACTTTCTTCTTCCGACCTCCCGAAGAAGATCCCTTACAAAAACAGTAAAGGCGAGTCATGGTCAACTACGGTGCAAGACGTGCTGGCCCACGTCGTGCTGCATTCTGCGTATCATCGCGGGCAGATCGCGAGCTTGATGCGCGGCGCCGGTGATGCTCCCGCGTATACGGACTTTGTTCACGCCGTGCGGCAGGGATTGGTCGAATAACCGCAACTGAACGCAGAAAAGGCAATCGATGGATGGTCGACAAGTCTATTTTCTTACAGTGGTTCAAATCGTGGGGGTTTGCGGACTTCTTCTTTTCCTACTCACCATGCCCGGCGGATGGGATCTGCATTGGCCGGTCCTTCGCTATCAAGGCCGAGGCTTACCAACTCGTCAGGCATGGCATCTATTCGAAAATCCGCAATCCAATCTATGTGTTTGGCACGCTGCTGGTTGCTGGCTTTGTTCTGGTCATCCGTCGGCCAACATTGTGGCTCGTCGTGCCAATTGTGATCGTCGTGCAGACGCTGCGCGCCCGGCGCGAAGCGCGCGTTCTCGAGACGGCATTCGGCGATGCCTACCGTGAGTATCGCAGCAAGACCTGGTTCTGATGCGGGCACGGTGGCTGAACGCAAGTCGGCAAGGTGGGGTAATATCTTCTTCAATGAGACACGTTTTCTACGTCTGCCTGCTGGGGTTTTGCGCTTTTATCTTTTTGGGCGCTGACGACCCTAAGTTTCCCCCGATGCCCGCCGCCGTTTCCAATAACGCCGTGGCCAGCCTGAAAGGTGGCTTTCAGCTTTTTTCCCTAATGGGGGTGGGCCCCAAGAAAACCTGGGATGATGTTACGAACCAGGTGTATGTCATGACCCTCACCCACGCGGGGAGATGGGCCAGAGGACGCGCCGTGCCAGGGCCCGCGGGTCGTTTAAACGCGGCCGCAGGCGGAGCCAAGGGATTGATCGTCCTCATGGGCGGCTTTGTGGTGGACAACCTTGGCAGCGAACTGACCGTTCCCGACGTAAATGTTTATGAGCCCGGTGCCAAGCGCTGGTCCCGCGGAAAAGACATTCCCGTGCCTGTAGACAGTGCGGTCACCGGCGTGACCCACGATCGCTTTGTCTATTTAATTGGCGGCAGGTCGGCGAGCGGTCCGGTAAATGATGTACAGGTTTACGACGTTGAGAAAGATGAGTGGAGCCAGGCAACGCCGTTCCCCGGCACTGCCGCCTTTGGCATGGCCGGCGGCGTAGCCGACGAAGCCATCGTAGTCGTGGACGGCGCTAAGCTGGGACCGAAGGGCGGTCCGGGTTACGTCGCGTCTGACGAGTGCTGGCTGGGCAAGATCGATAAGAAAGATCCCAGCAAGATTGAATGGAGCAAGTTGCCACCGCATCCTGGAACCGCTCGCTTCGGCATTTCCGCCGGCGGCGCAGAAAAGGATCACAGGATTTATTTTGCCGGTGGCACCCCAACTCCTCACGATTACAAGGGCGCTTCCTATGATGGCAAGCCCGCCGACGTCTCCTCGGTCACGTTCTCCTATGATTTGCGGGGACATCGCTGGGACACGATCAGCGAGACTACATATGATCCGCGCGCCGATGGACGTGGTCTGCTGGAAACGCCGCTCGGCCCCGTGGTGCTGGGAGGTATGGTGAAGAATCTGGCGGTGACGGCGCGGGTGACGCTATTCGCAAAAAAGTGATTGGCTCAGATTTGATCGAATTGCCGGATGCCGCTGCTCGGCGGTACAATCCCTCTAAATTTGAGGGCTTGGTTGCATGGAGCTCTGCGTCGCCGCTCGAATTTCTTGCTTCAAGGAAATGACGATGTTCAACCCTCGGTAGTTCGCCATCCTCTAAGTCCGCACATTCGGACATCTCGCGGTGTGTTTGTAATCTGGTTTCTGTAATGTGGATCGACTCATTCGCCCGCCTTATTTTTTCCGGCGACTGGCGTGGAAAGTTCACACGGTATTTTATGGAAGGCACGGTCACCACTGCTGAGAAGCAGCACACATTCTGGTCGTCACTGCTCGAAGCCGTCCGTGGCTCGCACCAGGACTACACCACCGGCAACCTAAACCGGGCTATCTTGCTTTTGGCCGTCCCCATGGTTTTGGAGATGGTGCTGGAATCGCTGTTCGGCGTGGTCGACGTTTTCTGGGTGGGGCGACTGGGCGCGAATGCTGTGGCCACGGTGGGCTTGACCGAATCAATGCTGAGCCTGGTTTTTTCCGTAGGCATGGGATTGAGCCTTTCAACGACTGCCATGGTAGCCAGGCGCATCGGAGAAAAAGATCCTGAAGGTGCTGCGATTGCAGGTGTGCAGGCGATTGCTCTCGGGCTCTTCGTCTCCCTTGTTATCGGAGTGCCCTGCTTCTTTTATGCGCCAAACTTGCTGCGTTTAATGGGGGCTTCAAGGGAGATCGTTGCGACCGGCGGCGGCTACACCAGAATTTGCCTCGGCGGAAGTTTTGCCGTGCTCTTGCTGTTTCTCAACAACGCGATCTTCCGCGGCGCCGGCGATGCAGCCATCGCCATGCGCCTGCTCTGGGTATCCAACATCATCAATCTGATTCTCGATCCTTGCCTGATCTTTGGTTGGGGACCGTTTCCGCGCCTAGGTGTGACGGGCGCGGCAGTGGCTACGCTGACCGGCCGCAGCATCGGCGTCGTCTATCAGTTCTATCGTCTGATGAAGGGGACAGAGCGTCTTCGCATCCTGAAAAGTCAGGTGCAGCTCCGGGTGGATGTTCTGCTGCGATTGATCCGCGTTTCAGTGACGGGCATCCTGCAATTCGCCATCGCCCACACGAGTTGGATCGGCCTGGTGCGCATCGTGAGCTTCTTCGGCGCTGCGGCGCTTGCCGGATACACCATTGCGATTCGTATCGTGATTTTTGTGATCCTGCCATCGTGGGGATTGAGTAATGCAGCGGCTACTCTTGTGGGTCAGAACCTGGGCGCAGGCCATCCTGAGCGCGCGGAAAAAGCAGTGTGGCGGACCGGTCTTTACAACGTAATTTTTCTCGGAGCGGTGGGGATGGTTTTCATATTCTTCGCCGAACCCATCATCCGTTTGTTTACGCAAGATCCAGCCGTCGTCCCGCTAGGCGCATCCTGCCTGCGCATCGTAAGCTATGGCAACCTCGGCTATGCATATTTCATGGTGATGATGCAGGCCTTTAATGGCGCGGGAGACACGATCACTCCCACCATCGTAAATTTTTTTGGCTTCTGGTTGTTCGAGATTCCGCTGGCTTATTGGTTGGCGATTCCGCTGCACATGCGCTCGAACGGCGCTTTCGCGGCCATCGCGATCGCCGAGAGTTCCATGGCAGCTGTGAGCGCGATTTTGTTCAAACAAGGCCGCTGGAAGAAAAAGAAAATCTGATCTCAGCAACGCAAACAGCAATCCCGCGCATCGCCTTTAAAGGACTCAGAACTGAAGACAGGGAATTGACTATCGCGCCCGCGCCAGCACCAGTGTGATGTCATCAGGCTGCTCGTTCGCGCCAATCCAGTTGTCCACTGCGGATGTGACTTCCTGGCTGATCTGCAGCAGCGTCAGATGGCGGTTCGCACCTACGAGATCGATGAGTCGTTCCTCACCGAATTCGCCAAACTCGTTCTCCGGTTCGGTCACGCCGTCGCTGTAAGCGACGAAGATTTCGCCGGGCTGCATCTCAACCGATCCCTCGTCATATGTCATGTTGTCGAACAGACCCACTACCGTGCCCCCAGCCTCCAATCGCCGTACGGAACCATTTTCGCCGATCAAAATCGGCGGCAGATGGCCTCCGTTGCTATAGGTCAGTTGATGAGAACGTCCATCGTAAATCCCCAGAAACAAAGTTGCGTATTTTTCCGGTGGAGTGCTTTCGTAAAGCTGATGATTAAGCAAGCTGAGCAACGCGCCGGGAGACACCTCAACGCCCTCGGGCCACGCGGCCATGATCCTGTCCGCCCCCCCCAGCGCGCCCACAGCCAGGGACTCGCGCATTTGCGGCAGGCTCTCCACGCTGTAAGCACGCACCGCCGAATGGATGGTCGCCATCAAGAGCGCGGCTGAGATTCCTTTTCCGCTGATGTCGCCGACGGCCAGAATCAGTTTGTGGGAACTCGCCGTCAGGAAGTCGTAATAGTCGCCGCTCACGGTTCGCGCCGGACGGCAGAAGCCGTGTATCTCGAGGGACTCGATTTCTGTAACCAGGCGCGGAAATAGTTGCGCCTGCACTTCCTGTGCGATTGCCAGTTCGCCCTCCAGGCGCTGCTTCTCCTTCTGCTCCAGAATCAACTTTTCGATCGATTCTGTCATCGAGTTGAACGACAACGAGAGCTGTGCCAGTTGGTCGGCAGATTTCACCGGAATGCGATGGCTGAAGTCGCCGCGATCCACATTTCTCGTGGCGTTGTAGAGTTGCGCGACCGCGCCGGTCACGGTGCTCGTCATGCGCGTGCCGATGATAAGCGCAACGATCTCGATCACTGCAAAGAAAATGATGATCGCAAGCAGAATGTACTCCACCCCCCGAGCTATATCTCCCAGCGCTGCAAACAAGTGGCTGTAAAGAACGGAAGGCCGGGTACGCACTTTCACGAGTGCTCCCGCCCGCTCGCGCTCTCCTGTTTTCCAATCAATCACCGGAAGCGGAGTGCCGAATGTAATTTCGCGGTCCATCATTCCGCTAGGAGCGGGGAGTGCACCTACGGTGAAGGTCGGGCGCAGATCCTGCTGATCGCTTTTGACACGTACCCCCGATTTGCGCTCGCTGAGAACAATCCCGCCCTCGTCCTTCTCCGGCTTGCCAGACGAACGGAGTGGTGGACTTTTTGAAGCGCTCTCGTGCCGGTCATTTTGCCGATTGTCGTCTAGACTGATTCCTGTCGCATAGAGGGTAATCTCGCCAAGATTCGCGGCGATATCCGCTACCAGATCTCGATCCAACGGCTCGCTCGTCACTACCGTCAATTTCTCCTGCCCGACCTCATAGACCGATGCCACGCGCAAATACAATTCATCGTTGTCGCGAATGATCTCTTTGAAAGGCTCGCCGGCGCGCAGCGCTTTGGCGACGTTGCCGTCGTCCTGGCTGAAGAAATCTGGAAAAGACATAGGCTTCGGATTTTGAGCTCCGGCGCTCATCGGCAAAGACCGCATCCCGTGCCAGGCCCCCACTCGCCGTCGCCCCCAGGCCCGATCGCGCTTGCGCAATCCGGCAAGCGATTCCGCTGTGGGAGTTTCGCCCTTCTCAATGCGCGCCGCAAGTTCGTTGCTCACAGCTGCATTGACGGCCTGCATACTGCGCAACTGCGTGTTGATCTCCGACGTGACCACGAAACTGGCGAATTGCCCGGCGAAAAGGTAGATCGTAATGATTCCCATTACCACCAGCAGAACAGCAGGAATCACGCCGATAAATACGTAGGTGACGATCAGCCGGTTGCGCAAGCGCCAGAGGATTTTTCGCTTGAGCGCGCCGAAGGCAAGAATTGCAAATAAAAGCGCCGCATCGAAAAGAAGAAACTTAACCCAACCGCCCAGGCTGTCGCTCGCCACCGGAGCTAGTCGCTTCAGCAAGAGTTCCAGAACCAATAGTCCGATTGCCAATCCGAGGGAATAGCAGGCCCCGCGCGCAATCCAGCCCTTCGGCCATAAACCCGCCGCCATCATTCTTGCGCGAGATTTCCAGTAAAACTCCCGCATGATTCCACTCGGTGCTGAAGCAGGACTCCAGAAGTTCCCTTCCTGCCGCCCTCAAATCTCCGGATAAAGATCGAAGAACGCCTCCAGGCTGGTGCGCAATTGTTTCTCGATCTCTTCTTTGCTGCCCTCGAGCACGTGCATGGTGACGTGGGCCGCGCGTCCATTCGTGAGCTTCACCGGAGCTTGCCCTACCTCGGCCACCTCTTCCGAGGGCAGCAGCCGCATGCCATAAACCAGCGTTAGATTCGCCATGCTTGAATTCTAACCGTCTTCGCTGCCCGGGCAAAACCATGGGCGGCTTTTTACGTGTTAGCTTTTTGCAGTAATCGTTTAGAATTCCGCAGTGCTCCCAAAATTCTCTTTCATCCTGGCTGGATTGCTCCTCGCAGGCCCGATCTGTGCCCAGCAGTCTGCGGAGACTCCCTCGGTGCAACCGCAGGTGAAGGTCAACGTTTTGAATGTCTGTACACCGTCAGCCGAGGAACAGAAGGAAATTCTAGCGGCCTTGGGGCGTATCCCCAAGCAGCCGCTCTTCAGTCCTGACTTCGAAATTTCCCATGGTGTCTCCACGTTGGCGGATGCCCCTAACTTTCTTCAGCCGGGACAAGGCGCGCAACTTTCTGGCGATACGTCCGTGGCCCGCTACGTGCGCATCCGCCGTGAATTCTCAGTGCAAGCCCTGTTCTCCAGCGTGCAGTACTCCTTCAGCAATGATGGACACAACATGATCGAGACTCTGGTTTTGCACGTACGTGATCCGAAAGATTTGATCCAGGTTTCCATGGAAGACAGCGCCTCGGCAATGGGCAGCGTCGCATCCATGATTACGGCGAATACTCCCGCCAGCCGTATCCGGCTCGAGCGTTTCGGAAAATCCTCGATCGCCCTGGTGCGTTGCAATGCCACGGAAAATGGACCGCCACCGGATCAAAGCGCCTATGAGCCGTTGTTCCGCGGCGCCTCAGAGGCGCTCGCTCGCTATCGGCGGCTGCTCGGAGTGGAGCGGACCGTACCGGCGGAGCTAGCGCAGATCCCAGGCGGCGGATTGGAGCCGGCGGCGAAGCACAAGTCGGCCGAGCCTGCAGAAGAAAAGAAATGACCGAACATTGCTGCGGGCGTCTTCCGGCCGCAGTGCTGAAGATTCATTCGCGGCCGGACGGAAAAGCACGATGCATCGAAATCTCCGGTCCGCAATCTAACCGAGCACCAAGAAAATCATGAGCGAAATCCGCAACGTCGTCATCATCGGTTCCGGCTGCGCCGGACACACTGCCGCTCTCTATGCGGCACGCGCCAACCTGAAGCCGCTGCTGGTGGAAGGCCATGAGCCCGGCGGCCAACTTTCCCTCACTACGCTGGTGGAAAACTTTCCGGGTTTTCCCGAGGGAATCATGGGACCTCAACTGGTCGAGAACATGCGCAAACAGGCGGAACGCTTCGGCGCCGAATATCGCATGGCTCACTTAACCAGTGCAGATCTCAGCCATCGCCCGTTCCTGCTTTATCTTGGCAAGCACCAGGTGCATGCCCAATCGCTGATCATCGCGAGCGGCGCGTCTGCGCGTTGGCTGGGCCTGCCCAATGAGCAGAAGTTGATCGGTCACGGTGTATCGTCTTGCGCCACTTGCGACGGCTTTTTCTTCTCGGGAAGAGAAATCGTAGTGATCGGCGGCGGTGATTCTGCGATGGAGGAAGCTCTGTTCCTCACTCGTTTTGCCTCCAAAGTCACCATCATTCATCGGCGCGAAAGCTTCCGCGCCTCAAAGATTATGCTTGAACGTGCGCAACAACATGAAAAGATCCACTTCCTGACCCACACCGTGGTCGACGATGTTTACGACCCCCTCAAGCATGAAGTCACCGGCCTTAAACTTCGTAACCTAAAAACTGAAGAAGTCTGGGACTTTCCCACCAGCGCCATGTTCCTCGGCATCGGCCATGAGCCCAACACCAAGATGTTCGCCGGCCAGCTCGACACCGACTCGGATGGCTATCTGAAGACGCACCACTACGTATTCACGAAAGTCCACGGCGTCTTCGCCTGCGGCGATGTGCAGGATCGCCGTTACCGGCAAGCAATCACCGCCGCTGGAAGCGGATGTATGGCTGCCATTGAGGTCGAGAAATTCCTGGAAGAGCAAGGGAAATAACTCGAGTCCCTGGTCAAGATCGTGTTCTTCGCGGTTACCTGGCTTGGTTACTACCGTAATCTGCAAGGAAAAATTGGATTGCCTTAATCTGCACGCAGTCCATGAAGCTTCGATTGCGACACCGGTTTGCAGTTTTGGCGCTTGCTCTGGCGTCGGCGCTCGTGGTCGTTCCCGCCGGCCTTCAAGGTCAGGATCATGGAGAAGGCGCACGCAAAATCGTCAGCCGAGTAACCCCTCAATATCCCAACCTTGCTCGTTCGATGAATATGCAGGGCAGTGTAAAAGCGGAGGTCCTGGTTGCGCCAAATGGCACCGTGAAGACGGTCGAGATTAGGGGGGGCCATCCGCTGTTCGTTCAATCCGCGCAGAATGCATTGCGGGAGTGGAAGTGGGAGCCCGCTTCCCACGAAACTCACGAGACCGTGGAGCTGAAATTCTCGCTTTAATTTTGAGCCACCGGCCTGCCCTTCTGCCGTGATGCCCGTTCTATCTGAGATATCTGAGATCTACGGCGGTTGTGATACAACGTTCTGTGATCTTCATGCGGCCATTTCCACCGTCGGCTAATCCTTTCCCCGGCGCAGCATTTCCAGGTGCGGCATGTTAAGAGCGTTTTTCGTTCATCTCTCTGAAAATCCATCTCTACGCAATTTCGCCGAGCGTTCCTCGCTCGGCCGCCGCGTCTCTGGACGCTTCGTTGCGGGAACCGAAATTTCCGACGCCGTTCGCGCCACCCAGGCTATCAACCGTGCCGGGATGAGCGTCAGCATCGACAACCTGGGCGAAAATGTCACGAATCCTGAGGAGGCCCGTCGCAGCGGCCAACTTTATCATCAGATACTCGACGCGATCACTGCCAACCAACTGAACGCCAACATAAGCCTCAAGCTCACGCACATGGGGCTGGATGTCGATGAAAACCTGGCCCGCGACATCGTCAGCAGCTTAGTCGCCAAGGCCGCGTCCCCGAACCCTCCGGGATTTGTGCGGGTCGACATGGAAGGATCGCCCTACACCCAGCGGACACTCGATTTTGTCCATGAACTCCATCGCATGCCCGGCAATAGCAATTCTGTCGGCACCGTGATCCAGGCTTATTTGAAACGCTCTGCGAGTGATATTGAGAAGCTTCTGCGCGAGGGCATACGGATTCGCCTTTGCAAGGGAGCTTACAAAGAATCTTCGGACATCGCTTTCGCAGCAAAATCCGAAGTGGATGCCAGCTACGTCAAGCTGATGAAGACACTGATGAAAAGCGGCATCTATCATGGATTGGCTACACATGATGAAAACATCGTCCGGCAAGCTCAGACTTTCGCGCGGGCGGAAAAGCTCTCTCGCGATTCCTTCGAGTTCCAGATGCTCTACGGTATCCGTCGCGATCTGCAACAACGTCTGGTGCGTGACGGCTGGCGCCTCCGTGTCTATATTCCCTTCGGTACTGAGTGGTATCCCTACTTCATGCGGCGACTCGGGGAACGTCCGGCCAACGTTTTGTTCATCGCGCGCAACTTGCTGCGGGCATAATGCGGGACAAGAAAAAATCTGGGGACTATTATTTTCGGACAATTCTATTTTGCGGACCCGTCAAGCTGACGGAAAATCAAGACTGCCCGGATTCGGCCGGATTCGGCCATTCTATTGACTTGACCACACGATAGTCTTAGTCTGCAGGGCGAGAGAGAAAGGAATCGGATGCATTCTTTAACACGTCGGGATTTCATGCGAATCGGAACAGGCTCGGTAGCTGCGGGAGCCGCTGTTAAATTCACGCTCCTCGAGCCCGCCGCACTGTGGGGAGCGGGGCGGGAGGTTGCGCCGAGCGATCTCGTCCGATTTGCTTCCATCGGAACGGGCACCCGTGGATGCGAACTTCTGCAAGCCTCGCTGGCAGTGCCCGGCGTCGAATGCGTTGCGGTCTGCGATCTTTATGACAGCCGTCACCAAGCCGCGCAAGAAGCGGTGCAGAAGCAGGTCCCGGCAACGCGCAACTACAAAGAGATCCTCGACCGCAAAGATGTAGATGCGGTGATTGTGGCTGTTCCCGACCACCAGCATCGGCGCGTCGTGGTCGACGCGTGCGCGGCGGGCAAGGACGTATACTGCGAAAAGCCAATGTCGCATAACGTGGAAGATGGCTTCGCGATGGTAGAGGCGGTGCACAAGGGAAATCGCATCCTGCAGGTGGGCAGCCAGCGTGTGAGTTCTATCGTCTACGAAAAAGCGCGCGAACTCTATGCATCCGGAGCCCTGGGCGAGGTCTTCTTCATCGAGGGTGCGTCGGACCGTAATTCCCCCAGCGGCGCATGGGTCTATCCCATTCCTCCCGACGCAAGCGAACAGACCATCGACTGGAATGCGTTTCTCGAGGGCGCGCCCAAGCGCCCGTTTGATGCCGCGCGATTCTTTCGATGGCGCTGTTTCTCCGATTACGGCGAGGGACTGGCCGGAGATTTATTCGTGCATTTGCTCTCCGGGATTTATTTCATCTCGGGCACGAATGAAGTGGCGCAGCGCGCGCAGACCAGCGGCGGACTGTTTCGCTGGAAGGACGGACGCGACTTTCCGGATCTGATCGAGACACTTTACGATTATCCGAAATTCCGCATTGTGCTGCGCTGCAATCTAAACAACGCCGGCGGCGAGCCCATCAAGTTCCACGGCACCAAGGGCACGATGGAGATCAATGGGCAAACGCTGACGTTCATCCCGCAGGACACCACGCCCAAGCCTGAGGAGTACTCAGTAAAAGGCTGGCCAGAGCGGCTTCGCAAGGAGTACCTGGCGCAATGGAAGGCAGAACATCCGCAGCCCGGACCGCTCGATTATCAGGCAGTTGCGGCTGAGACTTTCACCGCGCCGCAAGGCTACAGCGACGTGTCGGCGCACCAGGCAAACTTCTTCAGTGCGGTTCGAACTCGCAAGCCCACCGTCGAAAATGAGATTTTCGGCCACCATGCGGCCATCGGCTGTCACCTCGCCAACTACGCTTACTTCAAGAATACGATCGCAACCTGGGATGCGAAGGCAAAGGCAATTCGCGGATAAGCCGCGGAATTCGCAGCCGAAGGTTGCCGATAGAAAATCAGAATTGAGGCTCGCACAATGCATCGAATCTCCAGACGAACTTTTCTGAAAACAGCTTCCGCCTCGGCCGCCTGCGTAGCACTCTGGAACAGCGTTCCCCGGCTGATGGCCAATGCGCTCGGCCTTCCCCTTGGTTTGCAGTTGTACTCTGTCCGCGACATTCTGCCCAAGGACTACGAGGGAACCCTGCGACAGTTGTCCGCCATGGGATATCGCGAAGTAGAAGCTGCCGGCTTCTTTGGCCGCAGCCCTGGCGAGGTGAAGAAGGCGATGGATGGCGCCGGCCTGCAATGCGTGAGCGCTCACTATTCCCTCTCCCAACTTCTGCCGAAAATGGATGAAACCATTCAGTTCGGCAAGGACTTGGGACTCAGCTACATCGTCTGTGCCGCGCCGATGCTAAAGGATTCTTCGCGCGCGAAAGATGGCGGATCTCGCGCCGCAAGGGAGTCGATGACGCTCGATGACTGGCGCTGGAATGCCGATCAGTTTAATCGCATCGGGGAGAAAGCAAACGCGGCTGGTATTCGGTTCGCCTATCACAATCACACTCCGGAGTTCCACTCGGAAAACGGCGTGCTGTTCTATGACGAACTGATGAAGTTGACCGATCCGGCAAAGGTGACTATGGAATTGGATTGCGGCTGGGCAGTGGTGGCGGGACAGAATCCGGCGGACTTGCTGACGCGTTATCCCACGCGCTTTTCTATGTTGCACGTGAAGGACTTCAAGTTGACCCCGGCGTCCACGCCCTCAAACCATCCGCCCTCAACTGAAATGGGGCACGGTACGATTGACTATCATCCCATCTTCGCAGCGGCCAAGAAGACCAACCTCAAGCACGCCTTTGTGGAGCAGGAAGAATTTGACCTGCCTCAGATGGAGGCTCTCAAAATCGATGCCGACTATATGCGTGCGGTGACGGTTTAGCACACGAGCGTTTACGAATAAATGCTGCTCACCTGATTCTTAACGCAGCGCGCTCTTAATCGCCAGGTCTAGTCCCAGCATCAGAACGGCGGAAGCTGGGATCACAAGCAGAGCTTTCTTCAACCGCCGCGGGTCGCCACCCGCGATGACGCCGATAAGCCGCGAACTGACTGCGAGGCCTGTCCATCCGCAAGTAATCACAAAACCGATGGCAGTGCCGGTCATGCGCGGGAAAGCATCACCCACGATTGCCAGCGTCGTGGGAAAGACGGGCGCCATCGAGATCCCCGCAAGAAATACCAGCACCCATGCTGCCGCAGGACTCTTGGCCCGCAACATTAGAAACGTCGTAACCGCCATCGCCGCAGATCCCGCCATCGTGACCGTGACGGCAGGCATGCGGATGAGAACCGGCAAAATTCCCACGCGTCCGATCAGCATTCCGAGGGCGAATCCCAGAGAAAGGATGTTGAGCGCCCGCGACTCCGGGATACCCTGTGCGATCAAGTGCCTCGGCAACCAGTTCCAGATTCCCACCTCGCAGGTAATGTAGAGAAACAGGAAAAGTCCGATCAGAAACAGGAGAGGACGCCCCAACACCGGAGAAGCATCCGCGAAGACAAAACGCCCGGCACCGGTGGGCCCGGGCATTTTGGTGACGGCCTCGACCACAAGCGTGACAACCGTAAGGGACGCGATGGTGTAACAGAGGCGCACCCAGTTCCGCTTAAAAAGATTGGCGGCAACGAACGGTGTGGCCAGCGCCCCGAGCCCGAAGAACAGGTTAGCCAGATTCAGCGCCGTCGCCCGATGGACTTCCCCTACATCGCTGGCCAGAGCATTCGCAGCAGTCACCACGATGCCGCCGCCGATTCCGAGTAAAAAAAGCAATAGCAGGATACTGCGGAAACCCGGCGAGCGCGGCAGGGCAAAGAGTGCGATAGAGATCAGGCCCATCCCCAGAATCAGTCCGATCTTCTTTCCTTCGTTATCGAGGAGCGGACCCACGGCGAGCGACGCAAGGATCAGCCCCAATGCCTGCGCGAATGCGATCGTGCCGTTCTGGCTGGGAGTCAAATGAAAACGATCGGACAAGTCGGGCAGGATCGTACCCAACATGGCGGCGATCATCCCATAGATGAAGATGGCAACAATGGCGGCGAGAATTAACAAGCGTTCCTTTCCGTTGCAGATTTCACGGTCTGCTGCCCAGGGCGGGCACTTCCACCCAGGCTCGCGTGCGACTGCTCACCAGCGCAGCGTTGAGAATGTTCAACTGCCTCAGCCCATCGATGAACTGCGGATATTCGCACGCTTCATCCCGCGCAGCGATAGAAGCGTAGAAGCGACGAAAGACCTGCTTGAATGTATCGTCGTAGCCTTCGCTGTGGCCGCCGGGAAGATCAGCATAGCTGCGCGCTGCCGGCTTAAGCAAAGAGGGATCTTTGATGGCAATCTCGTTACCCGCGTCACGGTGGCCCACCCACAGCTCGTCGGGACGCTCCTGGTTCCACGCGACCGATGCCCGGCTGCCGCTGATCTCAATGCTGAGCCGGTTCTTGCGTCCTGCCGAGACCTGGCTGGCGGTTACGCTGCCGCGCGTGCGCCCGCCCATCCGGAAGATCACGGCACCGAAATCCTCCGTGTCGACAGCCGTTTCCATGTAATCTTCCGGGCCAAGCAGCTTATTAGAAAAAGTCTCGACCGACTGTTGGGGCTTCTTTCGCGTGGAGTGAAACGTCTGAAGATCGGCACAGAGACAAGTCACTCGCAGTCCAGTAATGTGCTCGGCCATGTCAAACCAGTGGGAGCCAATATCCGCCATGCACCGCGAAGCCCCGCCCGCTCTTGCATCGACTCGCCAGTTCCAGTCTGTGTCATAAAGCAGCCAATCCTGGAAATATGTTCCTTGCACCACGAGATTCTCACCGAGGTCTCCCGCTTCGCGCATGCGCCGCATCTGCTGCGCCATGGGGTAGTAACGCAGATTGTGACAGACGCAGTTTCGCACTCCCTGCCGAGCGGCGAGAGAGACGAGCTCTTCGCCCTCCTCAACCGTCGTGGCCAGAGGCTTTTCGCAGATCACATGCTTTCCCGCCTGCAGCGCGGCTTTAGCCATGGAAAAATGTTCCGAGTTCGGTGTGCAAAGGTGGACCGCTTGAATCGCCGGATCGCGCAGGATTTCGCGATAGTCGGTTGTAACCGTTGGGATCGAAAATCCAGCGCCCAGGCGCCGCGCCGCATCCGCGTTCCTTCCCGCAATGGCGACTGCCTCTACAAACTCGACCCGCCGCACCGCTTCCAGGTGCACTCGCCCCATGAAGCCGGTTCCGATAACTGCCGTCCTGACTGTTTTCATCTTGCTCTCATCCGCGCAATTTGATCCTCAAGGCTAGACCCACCAGGCCGCGCCCGGCTGCTCGCGGATCACGATGCTGTTGAGAAAGTTCGCCGCCTTGGTTAAGCCTTCCTCGGGCGACAGCAGGCTGTCTTCGTGCTCGATGGAGAGCACGCCATCATAGCCAAACATCCGTAGCGTCGAGATGAACTCGCTCCACCACTCGGCCCCGTGACCGTAGCCGCACGTGCGAAAGATCCACGAACGTCCGCGCTCTTCGGTGTACGGCTTGGTATCCAGCACGCCGGTTCGCGGCAGGTTGCTGGCGTAAATCTGCGTGTCTTTGGCATGAACGTGGAAGATGGCATCCCCAAGCACGCGAATCGCCGCGATGGGGTCGATGCTCTGCCAGAAGAGATGGCTTGGATCAAAGTTGCAACCCACGCTCGGTCCGGCGATAGAGCGCAGCTTGAGCATCGTCTCCGGACTGTAAACCACAAATCCGGGATGCATCTCGATGGCGATCTTCACACCATGGTCGGCGGCGAACTTCGCGTGCTCAATCCAATACCCGGAGACCACTTCATTCCATTGCCAATCGAGGACCTTGAGGTAGTCCGGTGGCCAGGGGCAGGTGACCCAGTTGGGAGCCGTCGCATGAGGCGAATCGCCCGGACATCCTGAGAAGTCGACCACAACAGAAATGCCGAGCTTTTCCGCGAGCAGAATGGTCTTTCGACTTATCTCACGATCGTGTTGTGCGCGGGATTTATCCGGATGCAGCGCATTACCATGGCAACTCAACGCGCTGATCGTGGCACCGTGATCCGCCAAAGCCCTCTGAAATTCCGCAAGTTCTGACGAATTCTCGATCATCGATAGCTTGCAGTGCGCATCCCCGGGATAATTGCCCGTTCCCAGTTCGACGGTGTCGATCTGCAGCGCTTTGAGCTTCTTGAAAACCGCGGCCAGCGGGAGTTGCGACAGCAGCGGCGTAAACACTCCAACATGCATGCGATCTTGTCTCTCCTCGGTCTATCTCTCATCGATCCAACGACCGGTTCAACCATTCAAGCGGCAGCATTCATTTTATTGCAGAATCTTCGGCACGCAGCAACTGATAACTGACGAAAGCGACCTTCGCACTATCGGGTGACCATGATGGAACATTCATCGTCCCCTGCCCCCCGAAAAGCTTGGCGAGAACCGTGATCGGACCCCTTATCCTTCCATCACTCACGTTCATGATGCGGAGCTGCACGTCTTTATTGGGTGGATGACCAACCACGTCGCTTCCATAGGAAAGGAAGACCATCCACTGGCTGTCCGGGGAAATGTGCGGAAACCAGTTGTTGAAGACGTCGAAGGTGATCTGCTCTTGCTCGCTGCCATCGGCGTGCATGCGCCAGATCTGCATGTGACCGGTGCGCTCGGAATTGAAGTAGATGTACTTACCGTCCGGAGAATACTCGGGCCCATCGTCGAGGCCCTTCGCGGTGGTCAAGCGCGTCTCATCGCCGCCGGCGAAGGGGATGGTGTAGATGTCGAAGTCGCCGTTACGCTGCCCGACGAAGGCGAGCGTCTTGCCGTCAGGCGACCAGCCATGCCAATAGGACGGAGAATTTTTCGTGACTAAGCGAGGTGTACCGCCGCCGATGGGCACGACATACACACTCGACTTGTGGTCCGCCTGCGAGCTATCGCTGATCGCCAGCCACTTCGAGTCGGGGGAGATTCCGTGATCGTTGTTGCAATGAGTCGCGCCATCAGTATCGATCGTCGCAGGAGTAGCGCCAGCAACGGGAAGGCGCTCTATGCGGCCTTCCCGGTTGAAGAGAAAGTCAACGCCATCCTGGGTCCAATTGGGCGCTTCAAAGTGACTGGCATCCGAATAGACGATGCGGCGGTCGGTGGAGGCAATCGCGACCGTCTCCAGTGTGCTGTAAAGAACGGGCGGAGCGGTACTGGCGGCTGGAGTTGTGATCTCAACATTCGTGAAGACGGCCTTCTCGACAGCATCCTTATCGTGCGAGCAAACACCAATGCCCACGTAAAACGATCCCTGCATCGGCAGCTTGATGGACGCTCCGGAAGGCCGCAACGGTTCGCCGGTGGCTGCAGCCAGAAAAACATAGATGAAGTCACCGCGCCTTTCGATACGCAAGCGGCGAGGGGCAGAGAGATTCGATTGAATTTCGTGTGTGGTGGCCCCCTTGGCATCGCGATACTGCAGTGAGGTCAGACCATCGCCGTGCAAGGCCACGTCGGCGTAGGCCGAGTCGGCGTCGAGACTCTGGCGGATCATCAGCGCCGCCTTGCGATGGGGATTGCCGCCCTTCTCCGGGAAGACGACGTCCGCGGTCAATGCGCTATCCCCAGACATTTGTTTCCAGGCAAACTGGAACGCATCGGAGCTGAACCACATGTTTTCGCCACTGCCAGTAACAGTGTAGGCATGCTGCGCGGAATCATATTGCGCCGTCCCGGCGTGCACTACTATGCCTATATCAGCATGATCCTGAAAAAGTCCTGGTGAGGATGACGCGGCCTGTCCATGAAGCAGGCCCACTGCGGAAAGAAAGAAAACCATGCAGGCCCAGGATGAAACACGAAACGTGATCTTGCCCATCACGGGAGAGCCTCCACAACCGTCCCCCGAAAAGGTAGGGCGGTCGAAGGCAATTGTCAATCAAGCGGCTCCAAGTAGTTGGTCAGTCTTGAATTGGATCGTGAGCGCCAGCGCCGTAAGAGGGGAGAAAGTTCGCAATGTCGGGGCTGCCAGTCAGTGTGAGAACGGGCACCTCCGGTCCATGAGAGGCCCTGACCGCCTCAATGCGCGGACGGTGGACCCGATCAAATTTCCATAGGAATGCCCGAACTTCAGGGAGTTTGCCGATGCGATGGGCCCGACCGCGCTTGAACACGCGCGTGATGGCACGCCAAGCACAGGATCGTTTTGAGCTCTCGAGCCAAATTACAAGAGTAGCGCGAGTTAACCGGATATCGAATGTCGCCAGTGCAAAACTACCGTCGCGAATCCATTGATCACCCGCGTGCGCCTTG
Source organism: Candidatus Sulfotelmatobacter sp. (assembly GCA_049515395.1). Taxonomy (GTDB): domain Bacteria; phylum Acidobacteriota; class Terriglobia; order Terriglobales; family Acidobacteriaceae; genus Sulfotelmatobacter. The sequence goes on from JBEKUD010000052.1 coordinate 29,275, forward strand.
ATGATCAAGCTTCGGAAAGCGGGAACGTTCTTCTCTTCCCCATGCGGCTGCCACATGTCATCCAGACAGATAACGCGTGCGCCCGTCCTTCCGCCAAGCTGCCGAGCCAAAGTAGTCTTCCCGCTGCCGGTGCAACCCAGGGTTACGATTCTCACCATGAGGTCGGCGACTGCGAGATTTTTGCGTGGAGAAACCGGAACCATCTTCAACTGATTCCGCGCGACAGCTGCTACTTGCGCTCACCGTCCTTCAGAAACGTTCCCTCCTGCAGTTCCGTGAATGCCCGTTGCAACTGCTCCTGAGTGTTCATCACGATCGGTCCGTACCAGGCCACCGGCTCCTCGAGAGGCTTTCCGGAGACCAGAAGAAATCGGATCCCATCATCCCCAGCCTGTACCGTCACCTCGTCGCCGCGATCGAAAAGAATGAGCGAGCGGTTCTCCGCTTCCACCGGTGGCGTGGTGTCCGCCCACTTCACCGCTTCAGTTGGAACCGCGAGCGGACTGGACGCATTACAGAACTTGCCGCCGCCGCCGAAAACATAGGCGAAGGCGTGTCGTGTCGTCTCCACCGGCAGAGTCTTCCTCTTGCCTGGAGCTACCGAGACGTCCACATAAATGGGATCGGCGGCGATACCATCCACCGGCCCACTCTTGCCCCAGAACTTTCCACAAACGATCCTCACGTGCGTTCCATCGTCGTCGGTAACCTCAGGAATCTCGCCGGTCTTCACTTCCTGATAACGCGGCGCGGTCATCTTCAGTGACGACGGAAGATTCGCCCACAATTGAAATCCATGCATCCGTCCGGCTGGATCGCCCTTCGGCATCTCCTGATGGATAATCCCACTGCCCGCAGTCATCCACTGAACGTCGCCGGCTGCGATGGCGCCACGGTTTCCCATGCTATCGCCATGCTCCACGGTTCCCGCCAGCACATACGTGATGGTCTCAATTCCGCGATGCGGATGCCACGGAAAACCGGCAAGATAGTCCTCCGGAACATCGTTGCGAAAGTCGTCAAGCAAAAGGAATGGATCGAAATCCCTGGTATTTCCGAAGCCGAATGCTCGGCGCAAATGCACTCCCGCGCCCTCCAGAGTTGGCTTTGCCTGAATGAGCCGGCTGACCGGTCGAATCGACATAGAAATCCTTTCTAAAAATCATTGGATGTCGAATCGATCAGCCGCGATTCTTCGGACGATTGCGGCTCCTCTGAGCGCCTCAAACGCCTCCCGGCAAGGCTGTAACAGCCCGCGCGAACACGCCATCCGGATCTTCCACGATCATCACGATTCGCACCGAACCTCCGCCCAAAGACTCGGGGCTGAAGTTAAAGTGCGCCGGAGACTCATCCGCCACCCAGAATTCGGCTCCCTCCACCGACAATTGAGCCACCACCGCTCCGCTCTCGTCGTCAACTCGGAATAATTCGCTCGCTCCAAAGGCAGCTTTATAGAACTCGATTGCTTTCGCCCCGCCTCGGACCGAAAGCAGGGGAGCTATGAAGACCTTCTTAAAACTGCGGCTTGCGCTTTCATGATTCATACCCACCTGCACCCGCCTTCGATCGAAAACTACCCCTCACCATTATGAGTTATGGCGCTCCCGAAGTCCCGGACACTGCAGGTACAGACGCCCCAGTCGAAAATGTAATGCTCACGATCATAATTTTCAATCGTCTAATCCCGACAGTAAGGTTGACGCGCTCGTCCGCGGCGGTTACTATTTTTTGAGTATGTCCAGTTTCAGCAATCTTCGCCAGGGGTGCATGTGTGCATGTTGTTGTTGCGCAATCGTGTGCTCTGGCGCAGGTGAATTGCTGACTTAAAACTTTCATAGTTATCGGCACTTATACCCACCGCCAGAAATCATCTGGCGGTGGGTTTTTCTTTTTGGCGGCCAATTATGACTCCTTCAGCGACAGAAACCAAAGCACAGAAATCCGAGCGCCTGAAGCGCGCGATGAACCCGTGGGAGGGTCTGGCCGAGATTCGCCGTTTCGCGCGGGAAGGCTTCGACTCGATTCCAGCGGAATGGATCGGAACCTACTTCCGTTGGTGGGGAGTCTACACGCAGGGCGACGGCGCCGGTGTCGTCGGCGGCCAAGGTGGCCAGGGACGTGCCCTCCCGTTCTTCATGTTGCGGATTCGAATTCCCAACGGCCTCCTCCGTTCCGATCAACTGCGCACAATTGCGAATCTTACCCGCCGCTATGCTCGCGGAACCGCCGACCTCACCGTGCGGCAAAATATTCAGCTGCACTGGGTCACCATCGAAGCGCTCCCCGAAGTACTGGAAGAACTGTGGCGCGCCGGCTTGAATACGATTGGCGCCTGCGGCGACGTGACTCGCAACATTACTGGTTGCCCCGTCGCCGGTGTCGATGCGGACGAAATCTGCGACGCCTCTTCTCTCGCGCTCGATGTCGATCGCATGCTGGCCGGCAACTCTGAGTTCTATAACCTGCCCCGAAAATTCAAGATTTCGATCACCGGATGCCGCGTCTGGTGCCCTTATCCAGAGATTAACGATGTCGGCCTGACGGCGACTCAGCGTCAACGTCAAGGCAACTCTGAAATTGGTTTCGCCTTGCGCATCGGCGGCGGGCTTTCCACGGAACCTTACCTCGGCGCACCTTTGAATGCCTTCGTACGCTGGAACCAGGTTCTACCGGTAATCAAGGGAATCGCCGAGCTGTTTCGCGACTCCGCTCAATTGCGCGAACACCGTGAGCGCGCGCGCTTGAAGTTTCTCTTCCTGCGCCATGGCTGGACTGCGAACGATTTCCAGAAAGAACTCGAACGCCGCATCGGATTTCAACTCGATCCTGCCGAACCCGAGAATCCGCCGGCGGACGTTTATCGCGATCACATCGGCATCCACCCGCAAAAGCAACCCGGCTACTGCTATGTGGGCTCCGCGGTTCTACGCGGCCGGATTGCTCCCGCGCAAATGGATGCTGCGGCCGATCTCGCCGAGCGCTTCGCCAGCGGCGAACTGCGCACCACAAACATGCAGAACCTGCTGATCGTCAATGTTCCACATTTGCAGGCCGACGATTTGGCGAAAGAGCTAGGAGAAATCGGTCTGCCGGTACACGCCTCTCCGTTTTTCCGCGGAGCCATCGCCTGCAGCGGTAGCGAGTATTGCAAACTCGCCATCACCGAGACGAAGACCTTCGCTCGCTGGCTGGTGGAAGAATTGGAAGAGCGCTTGCCCGGCTTTGATCAGCACCTGAAGCTGCACGTCACCGGTTGCCCCAATAGTTGCGGGCAACATTGGATCGCCGACATCGGTATCGAGGGCAAGAAGTTAAAGGTCAACGGACAAATGGTGGACGCTTACTACTTCTGTCTCGGCGGAGCCGTCGGTCTCCATCAGTCGATTGCGCGCCCGGTCGGCTATCGCTGCCTCGCGACCGACGTCCCTGACGCGATCGAGCGATTACTGCGTAGATTCATTGCGGAGAGCAACGCCGGCGAAAATTTACGGCAGTTCTTTTCCCGTCACACCGACACGGAATTGCGCGACTACCTGGCGGGGCAAACCGTCGATGCGGTTCCTCGCGATCTGCCCGAGGGACGCGTTCCCGCCAGCTTGGAAGGCTGAACCACCGATGAGCAGCTTATTCCCAATGTTTCTTAAACTTGAAAATAAACGCTGCCTTGTGGTCGGCGCCGGTAAAGTGGGCGAGCCCAAAATCGCCGGCCTTCTCGATACTGGTGCGCACGTCAGCGTCATCGCCTTGGAGGCAGCCGAAGCCGTTCATGAGTGGGCGAACGCAGGCAAGATCAGCCTCGAACTGCGAGCTTTCGTTCCGGAGGATCTCGACGGAGCATTCGTCGCAGTCATCGCCACCGCATCGTCCACTCTCAACGAATTCATTTATCGCGAAGCACAGCGGCGCGGCATTCTGTGCAACGCGGTGGATGTACCGGAATTTTGCGACTTCTACTATCCCGCGGTAGTGCGCCGCGGCGATCTCCAAATTGCAATCTCGACTAGTGGTCAAAGTCCGTCTCTCGCGCAAAAACTTCGGCAACAGCTCGAACGGCAATTCGGTCCCGCATACGCCCAATGGGTCGCGGAACTGGGAGCGACTCGGAAGCTCGTATTGGCCAGCGATCTCGATCCAGAAAAGAAACGTGAGTTACTGCACTCGCTGGCGAGCCGCGAGGCTTTGGAAGCTGCGCTTGCAGGAGATTCTGCGCATAACAACAGGAGGGTAACTGCATGAATGGCAAAGTTTATTTGGTGGGAGCAGGTCCGGGCGATCCCGAGTTACTGACCGTGAAAGCTCTGCGCTTATTGCGAGCCGCCGATGTAGTGCTACACGATGATCTCGTCTCGCCCGAAATTTTGCAATTGATCCCGCGCATCGCTCAAGTCCAGAACGTGGGCAAGCGCCGCGGAAACAAGACCATGCGGCAGGCAGAGATCAACTTTCTGCTGGTGACTTTGGCTGCTACAGGAAAGCAAGTCGTTCGCCTGAAGAGCGGCGACCCGCTGATCTTCGGCCGCGCGGGAGAAGAAATCGAAGCGCTGCGGCAGTCCAACATCGCCTATGAGATCGTTCCGGGTATCACCTCAGCTTTGGGAGCTGCGGCCGCAGCGGAAATTCCGCTCACTCATCGGCAAACATCTTCCACTCTCGTGCTGACGGCCGGTCATCGCGCGTCCGAAAATACCGATGCAGACTGGCGAAACTTTGCCGAAGCCAAGTCGACGTTTGTGATTTACATGCCCGGTGACGATTTTGCTCGCATTGCGAATCGACTCTCAAGCGCCGGATTCGAACCCGAAACTCCCTGCGCAATCATTTCACGCGCCACCACTCCCGAGCAGCAACTACACCGGACCACAATCTCGGATCTTCCGCGAGCCCCGCGGCTACCCTCTCCGACTCTGTTGGTCGTGGGCGAGGTTGTCCGATTCGCCAGTCCGGAGACCATCCAACCCGTTGCTCTCGCTGCGACTCTAGAAAACGCGGAGGCTGCCGCATTTGAGCAGTATCCCGCTGTGTAAGTCCGTGCCCCCTGGGTTTAAGAGATGTCTTTACGTTGCACAAGGACCGCTGCCATGAGAGAGAACATAACGCAACTGCAAACAGCCGCCGAGACCTGGAGCCCCGAACGTGTACTCCGCTGGGCCTTCGAAACTTTCGGCAATACCGTAGCCATTTCTTCCGCGTTTGGCGCTGAGGGTATGGTCCTGATCGACATCGCTTCGCGAGTGACCCGGAATTTCCGGCTATTCACTCTGGATACTGAATTTCTTTTCCCCGAGACTTACAACCTGATGGATCAAGTCGAGCAAAAATATGGCATCACGATCGAAAGGGTTTACCCGCTACTATCTCCGGAGGAGCAGGAGCGGATTCACGGTGCATCCCTCTGGCAACTCAGCCCCGACCAATGCTGCAACCTGAGGAAGGTGGAGCCCCTGCGCCGCAAACTGAGCGAGCTGAAAGCATGGATCACCAGCATCCGTCGCGATCAGACCGTTACTCGTGCACGCGCGGGAAAAATTGAGTGGGACGACAAATTTGAGTTAATCAAAATCAATCCCATTGCCGACTGGAACTCGAAGCAGATATGGCAGTACATTCGCGCCCACGACACTCCCTACAACACGCTGCATGACCGAAGCTATCCGAGCATCGGCTGCACCCATTGCACTCGTGCGGTACGGCCAGGCGAGAACCCGAGAGCGGGTCGATGGCCGGGATCTTCAAAGACCGAATGCGGCCTTCACATCATCCAGGTGCCGTCCCAATCCCCAGGAACCTGACCCTCGAAGAAGCTTGGGAGCTAGATCCAGCTCTAGAATTTGTGCTTCGCCGGACCGATTCTTGCCTCTAGTCCTGCCGAGCGTCTGCCGCCGATAATCGATCCGTGCGTCGCATCAATTTCCAGTCGTATTCGTATGCGGCGCCACAAAGCAGGCATATCTGATAGTGACCACCTTTGGCGCCGACGCGTGGCCAGCCGAATCGATGCCGGCAACCTCGTCCAAAAATCCGCATCAAAAAGTTCAATGCCGGATCCTTTGATTTTGGCTCCTCCAAGCATCGAGCCATCGGCTGAAGAATGGTTTAGGCTGACTGTTGAGCAGGTCCTGCAGCGTAGATAAGAGAATCTTGGGCGGTTGAGACTTAGAGAGAAAGGTATCCACTGCGGCCAGTTTATTTTGCGGCAGTGGTCCGTAGGCGGATAGCAGCATGATGGGGACATGTGACTTGACGCGCTTCATCTTCGCTGCCACCACGTCACCCTTCATCCCGGGCATCTGGTAGTCGAGCACCACTGCATCCACCGAATGCGATTCGAACAATTTTAGCCCTTCATCCCCGCCGGTCGCCTCGAGGACTTCGTAACCGTTGTACTCCAGAAACATCTTGCGGCCGATGAGCCCGTTCAAGTGATCGTCGATGCAGAGAATTCTTGCTTTTAGCCGAGACATGACTGCTCTCATACTCCGGTTCGGCCAGGAATTGTTTTTCAGAGGCACACTTTGGTCCCTGGAAGAACCGAAGTTTACCTGGTGAAGTGGTAGGGCAATTTGATTTGACTCCCGCGAGAACGAAAGTTCAAATTACCAATGTCCAGTGATGCGCAAGTTACCCGGGCCTTGCGATCGTCGAATCCTTGCGTGAATGAGGAATCTCGTTTGCGGCAAAGGGCGAAGATTGAGAATTTTCCAACGAGCCCTGCGCTTAATTTTGGCGCTGCCCTCTCGCGACGTCCTCGGATTCCAGTAAATCAGTGACCGGGCGATCTTTTTCTAGTTGACCGGTCTAGTTGACCGGTTTTCGCTGCTTTAGCACCTTGGCTAAATCGGGATGCGTGTTCCGGATCATCTCAAGTTTTCGGACTGACACAAATTGCCGAGGTTTATAAATTTCCCGGCACAGGGGTGTCCACAGAAATGAAACAAACTCAGACGATAGTTTTGGCAGGTGATGAAAACAAAGGGAATTGCCCGCATCATGCGGTGACGAACGTAACTAACTATTTTGGATGGAAAAGTGCAATCATCACAACTTCCTTATACCTTTCTTATAACTTCCACTTAGGGGAACATGGCCGAGATGCGGAAACCAAAGGGCTTCTCACTGATTGAGCTGCTGATCGTGGTTGCGATCATCCTGATCATTGCCGCCATTGCGATTCCTAACCTGATGCGCGCCAAAATGGCAGCCGACGATTCATCAGCGGCCGCCGGAGAGCGCACCATCGTGACCGGCGAGATCGGCTATGCCGCGTCCTATCCCACCATTGGCTATGCAGCAAGTCTGATCACGTTGGGCGGAGTTGCCCCTTGCACGCCGAGCTCCTCTGGCGCCTGCTTGATCGACCAGAACCTGGCCACCAACGGTAACGGCAACGCCACCACCACCAGCACCAAAGGTAAGAGCGGCTACCAATTTGCCGCTGCACCGGGGACTAACGCCCTTACCCAATTCTTCACCACCGCTACACCGACCAGTTCGACGACCGGAACAAAGTATTATTGCGCGGTTGAGGACGGTATGGTGCGATCGACGGTTTCGGCCGGTGGCACTACCCCGATCGTCAACACAGCTTGCTACACCACTTCTCCTCTGGCGAACTAACTTAGTAGTTGCCAAAGTACTTGGGCAAACCGCGGGCAGCCTTGGCTCGGTCTGCGTCAGCGGGTGCTCCAGCACGTGACGGAGGCGGTTGCGGAGCTTTGCGCAGTTTTGGTGCCAGTTTATTGATACGGCTCATATTCCATTTCCCCGGGGCTTTCCTTCGCCTGCTTATCTGCTTGATGAGTAGAGGATAGGCTTGGAAAGCATGGCTCCGCGGATCCAAACTGCTCAGTTCTTACAGTCCAATTTAGCAGCAGGCAGCGGACCATCAAGACAGGCGCAAGCTCTTGAGCGAGGCGTGAGCCGCTCCCCGACGAATGTCAGGCACAATGATCAATACAAGAACCGTGACGCCCGAGAGTTCAACCTTATAATCCTCAAACTCGCGTATTGAGTTTGGGGGACTGAAATTCCATTGCTGACGCACAATCTCTCGAAACGAGCGTCCGCCATCCGCAGACCATCGCAACACGAACTCTTGGGTACGCTCAGTCTCGGTTTCTTCGAAGACGAGCGAGATGCGTTGGAGGCTTTGTGGCCGATCGAAGATCAGCCGGATAGTCTGAGCGCCAGAATCGGAAGCGCGCCAGCCCCGCATTTCTGCTGAGACGAGCGCAGCCTCTACCGGATATTCTTTCTCCTCCGATGTGACCTCGACCACGGCTGCACCATCGAGGTCGAGCCAGCCCTCGTTGAGAGCCGGAGCACTCTGGGGAATCGGGGCGATTAGGTGTTTTCGCATAATGCCGGTTTACCTTTGGTTCTGCTGGTGACTTCCGCTCCTCAGCATGTACGAAAGCAGTGTCCGCAGACTGCTCAATATTAAACATTTTTCAACGATCTTGCTGCACCTAGTCTTTTTGCGTAACTCAGATCGGCTTTGGACTTTTCGATACAACCAGCACCTCCAACAAAGTGGCCGCGTTACGAACGCTTCCCGCGATTGTCATGAGTGGTTCTGACACGGGTAGATATTGCTCCGCCAGTGCCTCAAGACGGGTACTGACGTTGTGGAGTTGATCGGCTTCGCGCAAGATCGCCTCAAATGCCATGGGCACACCGCTCTCTCGCTGAAACGCCTAAGGTGGGAGAACTTCAGATGGACTGGCTTAGGTCAGAAAACCTGAAAGAGGAGAAGGTGGTAACCACCCCGGTTGCCACTATACCACGCCAGCAGGTGGTGCGCTTGATCCAAATTGACCTGTAGAACAAGCCCGGGCTCGCGAAATCATGGATGAATGGCTGAAAGAAAACCAAAAAACAATCCGCTAAAAGCGACACGCGGAAGTCATCCAGGAAATGGCGGAGCCGAGATTGGCTAGCTCCGCAAAAGGTAGAGTCCCGTTTGTTGTCGGCGCAGAGGCTAGTCGTGAAGAACGATGTTCAGAAGTGAATTGTGAACCTGTAATTCATCCCCGGCGTGATAATCAATAAATCCCAATTTCCTGAACCTGTTCATGAAGAAACTAACCCGCGAGCGAGTTGTGCCTACCATCTCTGCTAGCGCTTCCTGACTGATTTTGGGAATTGCAACTTCGGATTTCCCGTCCTTCCCGAAGTGCGCCAGCAGGAGAAGAACACGAGCCAGCCGCTTCTCACTGGAATTGAAAAGCTGGTCAACCAAATCTTCCTCGTAGCGGATGTTCCGTGTCAGCAAATATGCTACGAACATGTCGGAAAATGCCTGTTCTCGATGCAGGACGGCCATCATGGACCTCTTGTCGATTCGCATTACGGAACAATCGGTTACTGCGGTTGCGGAGGATAGGCGAACTAGCTGCCCTGTAAGGCACCCTTCTCCGAAGAAATCGCCCTCGTTGAGAGTGCCGATGATGGCTTCCTTCCCGGTCTTCGACACGACGGTGAGCCTCACCTTGCCTTTCTGAATATAAAAAACAGCATCGGACGGATCGCCCTGAGCGAAGATCGTCTGCTTCTTGGAGAATGCCGCGATCTTCCTACCGCCGTCGATGGTCGAAAGGAATCTCTTGGGATCGAATTTGCTAAGCTTCTCGGCTGCTGCCACCGTGGGTGTCATGATCGGCCTCCTCTCGAGGGTTCCGAATGCGCAGAAAACTTAACTGTCGTATGAAGAAGAATGAATGCGCAAGAAGGCGAGGACAACATCGAGTTGGCGAGCAAAACTGCGATCCACCCGACAAAATAATGATTTCACGCTTGGGATCGGAAGTCAAACATTCCCATCTTGCTGACTGCGCTGCCCTTCGCGACCGTTCTATGGTGAAAGCCGCTCCTGCCTGTGGCTTGACTGAAGGCGTTTTCTTCGGTTCGCGACTGCGCCTCGAATCGCGGGCATAGTCTGTGAGAGGAGGAACGACTGCTCCAAAATGCGTTCCAGCGAAGTTGTCATATTGAGTTCCTGTTGAACATCTTCTTCCAAAAAGCCCCCCACCCAGTCGGGGACCGGAACATCGACATAACACCTTGCACTTGGGAGCATTCGGGAACCTTCTTCCTCGCGGCTCACGACGACACAGCAGCGTGCTCCGCGCCTGCGGAATCCACCCAGATTTAGGAACGCCTCATTCTCGTCGACCGATTCGAATCGGTCGTGATCGGCAGGGAGTCCAGGCGCTGCGGCATCTTGCCAATTCTGAGCGAAAGTGACCATCTTTCGTGGTCACCATTCCGGCAGAATCAAGAAGGGCATACGGGCGACAGGGACAACCTACCTACGGCGCGGTATCGGCCTCCTTGGCAACGGCCAGACGTTAAGGTGGAGGTGCTCGCCGGGTCAGGATCCTTGCGAAGAACAGCCCGAATTCGGGTCTGCAAGGAGCCTACGTTATGGCGACCAATAACTGCCAATCCATTATCGTCCCGTCCGAGTCCGTAGCGGAACTCTTCGCCGCTCTGTCTGCGTTGCCACATCTGACCCGCTGTCGTAAATGCGGCACCGAACTGTTACATCTGGACGCCACCTTTTTCTCGGATGGTGGGAAAGTCTGGACCCTCCCAGTGCCATTTTGCTCAACCTGTTGCCTTGGTGAAGGCGCTGCGACGAATGCTGCGTAGCAGTGGCATGTTCATCAGGCTGGCACAACCCGTGAAAACTGTGATCATCCAAGGAGCATCATGGCGGATCTTAGTTTCGTAGTCCTAAAGCACCAAGGCAAAGTCCCTGCAATGGCGTCCTGCACTAAGTGTCAGCGCAAGTTCTTTATCCCAGCTACTTTTTCCCGTGACCCTGTTGGGGCTGCGGAGTACCTCCGCAGCAAGTTTGATGCGCACAGATGTCCCGGACAGTCAGAGGAACGAGAGCCGATTCCCACGTGGCTGACGGAACGATGATGGTCTAAGAAAGGCTTGGGGTTCTTCGTCTATGCTGAAGGGGAGTAGCGCTCCTTCTTTTGGAACCCTTGATTCTGTAAAAGGTAGCGACTAGCCGGGTATATCCTTGGCGATCTTCCGGCCGCTTTTATACGTCGCCTGTTTTGCCTCAGCTTCCCTGTACCGATTCCAAGTTATCTGCGTCGAGCACGCCGTCCGACATTTAGGAAAGCTGTTCAACTAGTCTCCTGTCCCAGTCGTTCGTGTCATAAGTTAGGGGCGCTCGTGCGCTGCGCGTAACGAGCGATGCTGGCCAGGATTTGGTCCGCGGTTTTGGTCCAAACGAAGGGCTTGGGATCTTCATTGTGCACGTCGATGAATTCGCGGATGGCCGCTTCCAGGTCTTTTACACTGCGGAACACGCCCCGTCGAATTCGCTTGTTGGTGAGTTCGGCGAACCATCGCTCCACCAGGTTGATCCAGGATCCGTAGGTGGGTTGCTGTCGGTGTGCGAAGGCAGACCAGGTATTCGTGACCGTGGTCGTCCACTTCCAAATAGTCAGCCACTTGTTCACAGCCTTTGCGATCACACAACACGGTCACGTCTGGCGGATGGTGAAGGTGGAAAATTCCATGCGTAGGATTTTACGGTGGACCGATATGCGGCACAAGCCGTTCAGATCAGATTGCCATGTGGAACTGGATTGCTACTCATCGAACCGCAAAACGACACTTCCCGAAGTCATCGAAAATGCTTCAGTGGCCATTTGGAAGTATCTCGCACACAGCACAAGCCGTTAGATATCGGAAGGAGTTGAGGGGAGCGTTAGCCACGCACGGACATCGCAATTCACCAGTGCACAATCCTCAATTTCCCAGTTTCCATGAAGCCGACACCCAATCGCTCTTCTAAGCTCATTGGAATTCGGGTTGTGGCAGATAAGAACACACTCGTGACCATCAAATGGAAGTCTGTCTCTCACGGAAACCCACGACAAGGCGATGACTGTTTTCTCTGCAACTAACATCTACATCTCCTTCATCCTCATGCTTCTGATTTCTGGCGTAAGAGAATGGCCACACTCCAAGTAACTTGCCTTTAGCCGAGATATGATCAATCCGCAAGACGGGCGCATCCGTTGTGATCCGAACACGGCGATCTGTGGTTTCAGCGGGCGCGTCCGCTGGAGCAGCAAGATAACGAAAAGCACAATCAGAAGACCCAAAGAAATGCTTGTTGCGCTCATAAAAGCGACCCTTCTTGTCTAGTCCCCAAAACGACAGAATAGCGATTCGAGACTTTGTACTTCCGGTGGTGTTCTTGAACCATTCCAGCGCGAATACTTGGCTTGGGTCAGAAGACGCCTTGATCTGCTTGGGCTTAGCCTCCGCCTTCTTGGCGAGCTTGATCTTCAGAACGCCCTTATCATAATGGGCGCTCACCTGTCCGGAATCGACGGAACTGGGCAGGGTGAACGACCGGGTAAAGCTTCCGTACTGCCGCTCGATGCGACGGAAGTTCTCCTCTTTCTCTTCCTTTTCGATCTTCCGCTCGCCATGGACGGTGAGGGTGGAGTTCTCGACGCTGACATCAATGTCCTTTTCGTCAATGCCGGGGACTTCAAGCTACAAAGTAATGTTGTGCTCGTCTTCGTAAATGTCCACGGGCGGTGCGAAGCTGGTGGTTGTTAATGAATCATCCGCGACTTCGGGGTTATAGGACTCACGGAAAAGACGGTTCATGCGGTTCATGCGGTCTTGCATGGTAGAAAACTCGGAAAGGTTCCCAACGGGTCAATAGGGTCATAACGTAGTTCCCCCTTGGAGGAAATCTAAGAGGAAAAACCTCAGATGGGCTGACTTAGCTCAGAGGACCTGAAAGAGTAAGGAAACGTAGCTTGCTCAATTACAAGGCTAGGCTTCTGCACGAGCGCTGTCAACTGCAGCATGCGGGCGGAATTCCGCCGGGCCACGCCAATTACCAAAGTGAAAGCTGTGAAATCCGTGGTCGAAATTCAATGTGGCCGTTAGTGGCCGTTATTGGTTCAACTGGTGCAATCTAGCGCAGTCAGGGTTTTGCAGAGCTAAATAGAGTTACAAACCGGATGGCGCATGCAATTCGGATTTCCTGAAGACGAGCCACGCCAGCAACCCGATACACATCAACACGCCGCCAAAAGCCGCTACAACTAGCAGCGTGTGCGCCGACCACATGCTTGTCACGAACCGCCTGCCGAACACAGATGCGAGGTAAGCCAGTAGCGCAAAGCGGCACACCCGTCCCATGCCGAAAGACAGCGCAAACGCAATGAAGGGATAGCGCGTTACGCCAGCACTAATTACAAAGGCGGAAGTCGGAAATGGTGGCGGAAGGAATGCGGCGAGCGACAGAGAAAGGCTTCCAAATCGATGTAAGAATGCCGTGACTCTGTCGAATACGGCTCCCTTAATGCGTCGATGGAGAATTCCAAGACGCGACAGGCGGTACGCGACTGAAGCTCCGCAGATCGAGCCAGCCGAACTGCACATAGCGTAATAGGGCCATCGCTCTGGGTGCAGGGAGGCCAAGACTATCGTGAGCGCGTCAACCCCACCGAGAGTGGGTAGCGCCGAGCTATCGAGGGCGGCAAGAATGAACAACCCAATCCCACCCAAGTGTCTCAGCATTGCGATAAATGATGTCACTGGTTCGATGATACGTCTTGATTAGCCCTCCTTCGACTGGGCACCTAAAGGAAGTTCGTTGCCGACCTTGCCGACCTAGCGTGAATTGACCCGCTCGTGCGAAAGGGCTAGACTTCGTCCCCGGAGGTGTTCCCATGCGCTGTTTACTCAAAGTTTCAATTCCCGTGCTGACGGGCAATGCCACGATCAGCGATGGCAGCTTGGGCAAGACCATCGAATCCATTCTCGCTGATCT
>JBEKUD010000053.1:0-30900 GCA_049515395.1 Candidatus Sulfotelmatobacter sp.
TTGGAGGCGCGGGTCGGAATCGAACCGACGCATAAAGGTTTTGCAGACCTCTCCCTTACCACTTGGGTACCGCGCCCCTGTTGAATACGTTAGCGTTCCGGATGAAAAAAGTCCATCGACCGGGAGGGTGTGACTAAAAATGTCTGGAGCGGGAGACGGGGGTCGAACCCGCGACATCGACCTTGGCAAGGTCGCGCTCTACCACTGAGCTACTCCCGCTCGACGCCCTTGATTATAAACAAGCGGCAAGTCTGCGGCAATCACCGTCACCGGTCCATCACAGCGGCTTCGACATCACGATGCAGTGGCATTGCACGTCACCCTTCAACGGACGCGTCGGGTGAAACTCCTCGATGTCAATTTCGGAATATCCCAGCCTTCCATAAAGCGGCAGCAGTTCGGGCCGCAAGTTCAGCACGCTGATGTCCATATGCTTGCACCCATGGTTACGGCCGAAATTTTCTGCCGCCGTGGTCATCAATCTCCCCAGTCCTTGGTGTTGTTGCGTAGGATCGACCGCCAGCATGCCAAAATATGCCCGTTCGCCTCGCAGCTCCACGTAAACGCAAGCTACGGCTTTGCCCTCACGTTCTGCGACCAGAACATCGCCCTTGCGCATGGTCCCCGACAGGTGCTCCGCATCCGTCCGCGTGCCATCGATGAACGTCTCGATGGCGAACGCCCGGTTGATGAGAGAGACCAAAACCGGAAGGTCCTCGGCGTTTGCAGCCCGGATAGTAACTTGATCGATCCAACGCACCATGGTGGCCAATTTACGCATTGCCGCACAGAGCAAGGCTCATCGAAAGAATTCGATGCGAGTTTAGTGAGGCGCCCACTGCGGATCTTCTTCCGGCCGCACGATGTGGCCGTCTCGCATGTGGATGATGCGGTCCCCGAACTTGGCGGCTTCTGGATTATGCGTGATCATGAGCACGGTCTGGCCTAGCTCCTGGTTCGATTGCCGCAACATTTTCAGCACGATATTCGAGTTTTCGGTGTCCAGATTACCCGTCGGTTCGTCTGCCAGAACTATGGCGGGCTTGTTGATGAGGGCCCGGGCCAGGGCCACGCGTTGTTGCTCACCGCCGGATAGTTCGGAAGGGCGATGGTTCAGGCGCTTGCTAAGGCCCAACAAATCGCAGATGCGCGCGAAGAATGTGGGATCGCGATCGGCATTACCGGAGATTTCCTGCGCAATGGCGATGTTCGAACAGGCGTCCAGCGTGGGCAGCAAGTTGAACTTCTGGAATACGAAGCCGATTTTGCGCTTGCGCTTGCGAGTTCGCTCGGCATCGGAAAGCGTCGCGAAGTCGTCGCCATCCATGATCACTTTGCCGGAATCGGCTCGGGTCAGGCCGCCGAGCAAATAGAACAAGGTGGATTTGCCGCTGCCGGAAGGACCAACGACGGTGACGAACTCCCCTTGTTGTACGCTGAAAGAGACGCCACGCAGCGCCGGCACGTCGATCTTACCCACGCGATAAGTTTTGTGTAAATCAATGGCTTCAATGAATGCGCCCATGCCAACCATGATCTTACACGACATGATCTTACGCGACGGGATGCGAAGATCAGGCAGAGCGGGCCACCCGAGCGCTTAGAGCTCAGGCCACTCCGACGTGTCGCGCCAGCGGCGCGGACCGCTGCTGCATTCGCTTGGGTCCGCGCCTGCGCACCAGAAGCAAACGAATCCGCTCCAGCAGGTCGGCTGGGGCATACATTCCTCGGGCCAGGAACACATCGGCTTGAGAGTCGTGATCGTAGACTCGGACTTTGCTCGAAATGAGGATGGCCGGGACGTGGGGCGATAAAGTTTTTACCGCCGCAATCAACTGCGGGCCGTCCATCCCAGGCATCGCCATGTCGGTCACGACAAGATCGATGCCTCCCTGCTTAAAACGTTCGAGAGCCTCTTCGCCGCGCGAATAACTGGCCACCCGGTAGCCGCGGGTCTCGAGCATGATTTTTCGGTAGGAAAGCGACTGCTCGTTATCGTCAACACAGAGGATCGTGCGCTTAGGTTTCATTCACCGCCTGTAACCGAAAGTCGCCGGTTGCGAAACCGGAGCTCCGGAATTTTCTCAGTTCATGAAGGATATGAAGAGCCAGATGATGCTAACGACAAAGGTGAGCACTGTAAAGTACCGCCGAAGCAAATGGCAGGGAGTGGCTATTGATATTTTGCAAGGCTGTGAAGAGCATGATTTTGCAACGCTTGCGTGCGGCCGTCTAGAGGAAGACTTCGCCGCGCATTACTTCAACCGAAGATCCTCCGACGCGAACGTTTACTACGCGGTTATCGATGCGAGAGGCACGAACAAAAATCCGGCTGGGCCGCTTCATCTCCACGCCTTGTTCAATCAAGACGCGTTCATCGCTTTTGGCTATCCCGTGACCGACCATCCAGGCTGCGGCACAACCGGCAGCGGAGCCGGTCGCAGGATCTTCGCCGTTGTAAAAGAGCATGCGGGCGTGAAGCCGGGCTTCGCGATCAAGAGTTTCGCGGCAGACGAAATAAAAAAATTTGCCCGCAGTCTTAGCCAGATATTCGGCCGCACGGCCGAGATCGATCCGCAGATTCTCGATGACCGCGTGTGATTTCAGCGGCGTCACGATGTAGGGAAGTCCGGTCGATACGGTTTCGATGGGCAGGGAATCATCGAAATCCTGCACGCGCAATCCAGTCGCGCGGGCTACCATTTCGCGATCATGCTGCATCCCGAAGGTGGGATCGATCTGCGTCATCTCGCCGAACGGAGGCTGACCGTCCTTGTCTTCGAAATGTACCGGCACTCTCCCAACATTCAAAGCCAGCACAATTTCTTCCGCGCCGCTCTGGCCGCGCAGCGCAAATGCTGTGCCCAGCGTGGGATGACCGGCGAAGGGCAGCTCTTCCTGCACCGTGAAGATACGTACGCGAATACCCTCTTTCCGCTCGGTGGCAGCGTCGCGGCGCAAGATGAATGTGGTCTCAGAGAGATTCATCTCCTGGGCAATCGACTGCATCTCGCGATCCGTCAGTCCGCCTGCGTCGAAGAAGACGGCAAGCGAATTACCCTCCAGCGGACGCGACGAGAAAACATCCCATTGCGCCATCGACAGTCGTCTTGAAGATTGGATCATCGACTCTGCTCGAGGAGAAAAGTTCACGAAAAGCTGCAAGAACACAGATGCAGACGGCCTCTGTACGATGCATTAAAAGCGCGCCGGCAATGGCTGATTCAACCTCTCGCGGTTGACACCGTTCGTGCGGGCTTCTATCCTAGCTGGGTGTTTTGCCCTTCCACCCTCGGTACCACATGTTGTTGCATGTGTACGCCATCGTGTGGGTAGGGAGCTCAGTGGATTTCTTCCAACCCACCCGACGAAGCGGGTGGGTTTCGTTTTTCTTCCAATCTGTCATACGAATGCGACGATGTGCAGGCAATCTTAAGATCTCAACGATTCAATTCACGAGGAGAGAAAGATGAGTACTGAAACCGTAGCCGAGACCACCAACAGAATTCCCCGGATCAACGATATTGCGCCGAATTTTACGGCGGAGACCACGCAAGGCACGATCAACTTTCACGAATGGGTTGGCGATGGATGGGCGATTCTATTTTCCCACCCCAAAGACTTCACGCCGGTCTGCACCACCGAGCTCGGCTATATGGCGCGGTTGCAGCCCGAATTCGCCAAGCGCAACACCAAGATCATAGGACTCAGCGTCGATCCCGTGACCAGTCACGGTAAGTGGGCAGCCGACATCGAGGAGACGCAGGGCGCCAAAGTGACATACCCAATGATTGGCGACCCCGAGCTGAAAATCGCGAAGCTCTACGGCATGTTGCCCGCCGAAAGCGGGAACACATCGGAAGGGCGCACCGCGGCGGACAACGCTACCGTGCGCACCGTATTTGTGGTCGGCCCCGACAAGAAAATTAAGCTGCAACTCAGCTATCCCATGAGCACGGGCCGAAACTTCGACGAAATCCTCCGCGTCATCGATTCCATGCAGCTCACGGCGAAACATAGGGTTGCCACTCCGGTGAACTGGAAGGTGGGCGACGACGTCATCATCCTGCCGTCGGTTTCGAACGAGGAAGCGCAACAGAAGTATCCTGGCGGCTGGAAATCGCCTAAGCCGTATCTGAGGATCGTGCCCCAGCCGAGGTAGGGTGGCGAGAATCTGTAGCGTTATTGATGGAAGCGCATGCGGTCCGGTGATCGTCCCGGTCTTCAAAACCGGCGGGCGGCGGGTGACCCCGTCACCGGTGGGTTCGACCCCCACTCGCTTCCGCCATTTGTTTGCAATGAGTTACCGTTGACGTGGCGTAGTTTGTGGCGTAGGATGATTCTGCTGGCGGTTTTGCGGGGTTTGAACCGCCAGTACATTCATGCTCACTCGCAAAATTACAGTCATCCCCATTGTTCGCCACCGCAAGAATTGTCCGTCATCGTCCAGGGGTGAATTCTTTCCAAGATGTGATTGCCCGAAGTCCCTTCGGTATTCAATGAACGGGAAGCAGCATCGAGTGCCTGCAAACACTCGGACCTGGAACGTTGCCGAAGAAAAAGCAATTGAACTTCAGAATTCGTTGAGCAGAGGCAATTCGATTCTTGTTCGTGTCGAATCTGAGAACCCCACTGTCGAGCAGGCGATTGAAACTTTCATTTCGGGCAAGACTAGCGAAGGATTACGCACGGCAACGCTTCGCAAACTCCGTTATCAGCTTGGGGAGTTCGAGAGATTCATGTCTTCCCGCACAAAATTTTACCCAAAGGAAATCACTGCAACGGATGTTATCGAGTATCGGGCGGGATGGGATGCCTGGAAGTCGGGAGTGACCCGCCAGAAAGCCCAGCAAAACCTCCGAGGATTCCTTCGCTTTGCCTGTACGAAAAATTTGCCTGATCTGCTCGCTACGCTAAAACCCGTACGGTTGGCTAGGACAGACAAGGAGCGGCTGGAACCCAGGCCGTTTACAGAAAAAGAACTCGCTCAACTTCTCGCCCAAGTCCCGGTGACGTTTCCCGACACGAAAAAAGCCGCCAGGATCACGGCTCTGATTCATGTCATGGTTGCGACAGGCCTAGCGATTAGGGACACCCTGCAACTTACACGCTCAAACATTAAGGACGGTTGGCTCCATATCGAGCGTCAGAAGACAGGGAAGCGTGTCCAGCAAAGATTGGATGCAAGGCTGTGTAACGAACTACTGGCCGTCGCACACCGTGAATACATCTTCTGGGACGAGCGGGGTCAAATTACATCCTCTGTTGGTGTTTGGCAGTCAGATTTGCGAACACTGATGCAAGACGCAGGGCTGTGGATCAAAGGAAATCTTTCCCATCGGTTTCGTGATACGTCTGTTGATTTTTGGCTGGGGGCGGGATGTAGTTTGACCGACGTTGCGGCCCTTTTAGGCGATACCACCAGAACGGTCGAGCGGCACTATGCCGACCTCGCATCGAAGCGGATGAAGCATCGCTTAGCGAATGCACCTATACGGCAATGGGGGCCAAATGTCTGACCTTCTCACAATCGAACAAGTGGCCGAGATTTTGCAGGTGTCGCCCGAAACTGTCGCTCGACGTTTTGCTAACGCCACGGGGGTCATTGACCTCGGCACCCCATCAAAGAGACGCCGCTATCGTGTTCTGAGAATACCGAGAGTAGTGGTCGAGAAGTATGTCCTGTCACGAGGGGGACGCATCGCCGTTGAGCCAGTACCAATGCCTTTGAAGAAGCCTCTGAAGAAGCCTCAACCGAAGCAACTGGCAAACGAAGAAAACCTGAGCCGTGACCTTGCCCTAGTTGCCAACCAGCACGGACAGGACGCACGCAATACCCTGGACAGGATTGCACGGCGGGCCAGGGCGATGACCTACGTCCCCGCAGACCGCTGGGCGGATATGGTCTGGGTGGACGAGGACGACGAGGCGTAGACGGAATTTTGTTGATATAATCCCGAACCAAGGATGAGCACTGAATTAACGGTAGGCATCGCTTCGGGCGTCGTTTCCTCTCTGATAATTAGAGTCGTCGAACCCCTTCTCAAGAAAGTATGGCGGTCTATGAACAACCCCGACCGTCCTCTGACTATCGGGGAGCGGATTCAGACCGAACAAAATGTCGTGGGGTATACGCAAATGATTGCGAAGTTAGATGACATCAAACGTGACCCACGAGACTTATTCCTCAACATAATTCGACTGATTGTCGGTGCTGTTCTCTCCTTCGTGGCTGCTCTCTGTGTCTATCCATATGGACCGTCCTCAATTCCCATCGTCGTCCTACTGGTCACACTCGGAGTGGCTCTGTGCGGCTCGGTCTTTGTCCTCTCGTATATCCATTCAAATGCACACATCGACGGGACACGGGCGAGGTATCAGAAGAATATTGACTTGTGGAGGTCTCGGTTGAAGGTCGGGGAAACACCCCCCGCTGGGACTTGACCGTTAGGACGACGATTGATTTCTTCATCGGGGCGAGTAAGATGTCGGGCATGAAACGCACACTCCGTTGCTTACCAGTCGTGCTCGTTCTGCTCTGTGCCTTGTTTGCACAAGTCACTAAGCCATACGACGGGTGGACAACAACCATTCTCAACAGCGGGGTTAATAAGAACGGTCTCCGCATTATCAACACGGAAAGTTGGCTCGGGGACAGACGGCATACCTTAATGTTCAAATGCAATGAGTCGGATAAATCGTGCAGTGCCCCGCAGGTGGATACCGTCTACAGCCTGTCTGCGAGCGACAAGTACTACAAGTGTGACGAATACACGTTGAGCAGGTCGAATGAATCGCCTATCATCGTGTGTCTCGTGAGCGTGCAGTGAAAAATAGACATGAATCCGAATAAATCTTACCCCGAAATAACGCCTAAAAACCATATTCGTTACACGGAAAACGCACAAATCGGGGCCAAAATGATTCGGTTCAATCGCCCTGACATCGAGGCATGGTGGAGCAGTTCTTGTACTCTTGTCACGGTCTGAGGATTGTCAATGCCGAGATATCGCATATGCGTGACCGTGATCACAAACGATTCTATCTGTGGCGTGCGGTGAATTTAGCATGCCCAATGCTCGCAACACTTCCTCCACCACACAAATCGCCAGTTCTAGATTGCTTTCCACACCGTATGGAGTGACAATTCTCCGTGCCCCTTTGGAAACAGATTCTCCTCAGAAGTGTGGGTTTCGGTGCTGGCTTCGCAATAATGCTTTGCATCATCGTTGGTCTCTTTGTCTGGTATCGGGAACGCCCTAAACCTCCAAAACCTTGGAGCAAGCAGGCAATCACAGCGGAATACGACTACGTATCGAGTGACGATGACAACAAGATTTTCTTTTATTACACGGTTCAAAACAACACTGAATCGGATTATCGGCTAGAATCTGATACCCAAGTCGAACTAGCGGCACGGCTGAAAGAGGAAAAGGCATTCGATTCCTCTGGCAAGGTTGTGACGTTGGACTACCCGGTCTTCATCCCTGCCAAGGGCCGTGTTCGCCTCAAAGTAAAGATTCCATACACCTATCCTCAGCATGACAAGCAAGAAACCTCAGATGAATTACACGATCACTACAACAAGGTGGCTCAGTTTCTGACGAAGGAGGCCAGTAATCTCGACGGCTTTGTTTTGTTTGACACGATGAACAAGTACGAAATAGATTTCCCGACGGGCTGGGAGAAAGAAGCAAAGGAATCGAAACCCAGTAAGTAAACGCCTAGCTTCGCCAGCCTGTCTGGCAGGTGCTCTCGCTATCATCCTCGACGGAGTCCAGCGAAGCACCACTCAGTTCGAGGGTTGCCAGATTGTTTTCCCTGTCTTGTCGATGTATCCAGACTTTGCGTCTGTGCCTTTTCCAATGAAGACCTTCGCATAGCCGTCCTTGAAGTCGAGTTCGTTGTCGTACTGTGGGTTGATGACAAAATGACCTGAGGGGTCAATAAACCCGAACTTTCCGTTATAGCCCGAACCCTCTTCCCGAACGCACTTACCGACGCAGACCTGTGCCAAGCCCTCACTGAAATTTGATGCGATTCCGAATTGCGGAGGAATCACCAACTTTCCATCACGGTCGATGTAACCCCGGCTGAATGGCTGAGTCGGCTTTGATGAACAATCTCCCGTACATATCGCCGCCAGCCCTTCGCTGAAAGTGGACGCCTCTGGATATTGTGGGGTGATGACTACCTTGCCTGACGTGTCGATGAATCCCCAGAGAGAGGTGTTAGGAACAGTGGGGGAAGTAGAGTAGGAATCCCAAATGTCGCAAGGCTTGCCTAAACAGATGCGTCCCCGACCTTCGTGAAATTCTTCCGCAAAGTCAAATTGGGGGTTTATGACCAACTGGCCACTGCCGTTGGCATACCCCCACTTGCCGGATACTTTCACAGGCAACAAGATGGGACTTGAATCTGCGGGTGTTGCACTAGCAGTCACGGGTGCTTTTTGTGAGCACCCCAAGAGGGCGAGGCATAGGGTGAACAGCAATGCTAGCGAGAGGAATCTTATGCGTGACATCATTCTTGCTCCTGCTCGAACGGTAAGAACGAAGAGTCGGGTGGACTGATGACGAGTCCGGTCTCCGGCGTGATGTACTCTCGTCCGAGAAAGGTCAGGAACGGATCGTACGTCGTCAAACGTTTGGCTTTGTGGACTATCGCTGTCGCCAAAATCTCACTGTCCCGGCTCTTGAGTCTGTTGGCTTGATCGGGCGGCACTCCGGCTGCGATTGCTTTCGCCTTCAACTCCGGCATCCGTCTGCTGTCGAAGCGATGCTGAAGTTCACTCGACTTCATCGAGACTTCGATAGTTGATTGGAGTAATTCGACGTAGCTATTGTCGAGAAACTCTCTGACCTTCGGCCCCGCTGCACTGCCATCAGCCAGTGTGACGACTTCGGTCACGACGGCACTTGGAAGTCCGAGAATCGCTTTGCCAGTCTCGAAGTACTGCGCCTGGGCGAGAAGTGCAGGCAGTTTGTCCTGTTCCTTGTTCAATACCCCGATGAGGCAGCACGAATCCCACACGTCGAGTTCGGGCTTCGCAGGCTTCTCACTCGGCATCCCGCACGCTCCTGACATACGAGACCGAGTTGATGCCGGGAGGGAGCTTGATAAGTCCGGCAAGGTTTTTCAGGCTGACGGGAACCTTATTGAGTGGACGTATGCCCTCGACATCGACGGCGGAAGGCCAAGGACGATCCGGCTTGTAATGCAACTTACCTGTAATCTCGACCGTGCCCTCAAAACTCCCGCCCAACTTCTCGACAAGTTGTGGATCGAGATAAGTGCATTTCACAGGCTGATTCGGAGCAAGTGCAAGTTGCAGAGTGAAGGATCGCTCCTCCGGCTTCCAACTGTCGAGTACAGCGAGTCGCCCACGAACACTGCCTCGGGTCGAGTACTCAGTCTTCTGCGGAACCGGCATTCGTTGACCTGCCTCTTCGACACGACGTTGCGTCAACGCTGTCAGTCGCAGTGGCTCACCAGCGTGATTACCAATCTTGACAACGACATCCTTGGGGAGACTGGAAACAAAATCTTTGAGTGCGACGAGTGAGTGCGGCGTGAACCCCGGCGCTGGACGCCCAGTCTTCTCGATCTTTCGGATGCCTTCTTCCCACCGCTTGACAAGCGTTGCAGCAGGCTTGTGCGTCTTCACGGTCACGGGCTGAACTTCGATGAATGCTGACGAATGACGAAGGTCAACAATCTCCCATTTGACTACCTTGCCTTGTTCTTCGGCAAACGATTGCAGCGAACGGAGCCACTTCTCTGCGGTCTTGAGGAAGTCGTCAGCATCAACGTGAGGATTCTTATCGTCCCCCGACTCAACCTTGAGGGACAGAGCAGGCTGATGTTCCTGCGTGCGGGCTGGTTTGCGGGTCGCCATGATGGACTCCAAAGTTTACAACGGGCGGATAGCGGCAACGGCTGCTCATTGAGATTCCCGAATGGTGACACAACGCAAGGGCGAATACAAGGCGAACATGGTAAACTCTTGGACATGGACGAGGGTCGTAAACGTGTGATCGGCATCATGGCTGCGATTCTTGCCAGTCTGCACATGCAGACGGCTGACGATTTGTTCGGAGGGCCGCAGGGGAGCCCACGGACGGAGAAGTTGATCGCCGCAAGCATTCAGTGGGCTGAGAAGATCATGGAGAAGATTGACGGCGTGTGTGACGACAAATAGCCCTTGGGACAAGATGGATGAAAAATCTCGGAACTCTTAAGTCGTAGACACAAAGACACCCCTGGCAGTGAGCGCGTCCACAATTCGAGCGTTGCTTAATCTGGATACGACGCCATACAAACTTGGAACATAAATCTGCGGCAAAAACCCTAGTCTGTCTTGTAGGTGCTGTTGAGGGATCATGACAGGCTGAAATCTGGAACAGAACGCGTGAACTTTTCCCGTCTCGCTAGCCACAATGGGACCACCACTGTTGCCGTAATTCAGGGCTTTGTCGAGCACGTAGACAGCCGGGAATCCGATCCAGGACACCATTTCACTCTTATCCATCGTTGCAGCCACGATTGCGGATGTTGTCCTTGGGGAGTGAGCCGTGTGCGAAAAAGCGATATTCGGTTGCGTCAAACCGAGAGTTTCGCTCAGGGGGTAGCCGAAGGAGTACACCGGCTCTCCTTCTAGCAAGTCCCTAGTGGACACTGTTATGAAGGGAAAGCCGGAGCGCCCCACGAGATGAACCTTGTTTGAATTAGATTTGAAATCCACTTTCAGAAGGGCAAAATCTGTCTCCGGGTCCACAATGTCGAAGGATACGAATTGGCACATTCCTGTTCCCGCCTTGCCAGGAATCATCTCCTTCGTCAACCAAGCTTGGTCAATATCTTGCCGTACTGGCCCGTTTGATTTTCCGTTCTCAGTTATCACATGAGCCGCCGTGACAAACCAGCCGTCTATGGACACGAAAAACCCCGTCCCTCGGGCCGTGGGCATCCCGTTCCGACACGCATCCGGCAGCTCAATCAGATAAGTAGCCGCTTTCGTGTTCTCCAGAGTGTTGCGGATCACGATTGGAATTATAAAGCGGAGCCAGAAAGAAGTTCAGTTCAATGGACAGAGGCGATCATGCGGAAGATTGACGGCGTATACTCAAGCTCGAAATAGGAAATTCCTGATGGCTCAAGTTCTTCTTGCACCTGAGTTGATCGAAATCAAGGCAATCTCGCCTGAACGCCAAAAGCCGGAAAGGTGTGAGTTAAAAGCGCCACGGAGTCCGATTCTATGACCACGATGATGATGGACCGTCTTTGCAGCCACTGCGGCACACGAATGAGGTGGGATTCGGACGCTGACCAGCAGTGCTGGAAATGTTTCGGCCCTGAACACAAGGGTCAGTCTGGACCGCACAGGGAGTTCGACAAAGACGACAAACGAATTTGTTATTGCCCTGAGTGTTTCGCTAGGCGACAGTCCCTGATGTCAGGGCCTCTCCAGTGAGGAGATCACGTTACGAGCTTATGGTTCTAGCGTCTCGTCAAGAGTGGCAAAGTCTCTTTTGTTCGTCTGCGTATCAGGCTTATCGAGCGTGCCGATGTGAAGTTCAATCCCTCGCCCATTCGGGAACGAGAACGACACGACATCCGATTCTGCATTGGTTATCCGCTCGTGTCGTACAGAGACGCGGACGGTCGTCCCACCCTCACCATCAGCCGGGAGGGAACGCTTAATGGCTCTTGCGAAACCCACTACATCGTCGTTATATGCATCAACCTCTTCGTCGAGTGGCCGAGTAACACGCAGGACCTTTCCGCCAGAAAAATAGATGGCCCCGAGAAGGCGTTGCGGTGATTCTTCCTTGGAAAGGATGAAGTGGCCCAACATTGAGCCCTCCGGAGCGAGTTGTTTCTCGACCCCAGATTCCACAGGCGGGGAGATTTTGCAGCAGTGGGAGAGTGAAGCGACTGCTTCCTGCTTAGACATGCCAACATAGACTTGCTGGCCGCCGAAAAAGAATGTCGGGCGTTTCTCATCTGCACCCGACAACACCAGACAACTTCCAAGCAGGATAAATCCGAGAGGGATTATAGTTCGCTTTTGCATATCCATCTCCGTACGAGCGTTCGATCTACACCAGTATATTCCCATGGGAAAGAGGGCCACTGCCAGCGGCTGACAACGACTGAGAGAATCTGGGTGCTTGCTGGAAGTTTTGCGATTGGTCGTGGCGGGACTGGATTCATTGGATCGGAAAGAATCCCGAGTCACTGAGAATGTCGTCATCCGATTCACGCTTTGGGCACGGCGGCAACGGCACACTCCTCACGAACGACGTAACCGATTCTGGGTCTCGTGTGACAACAGGGATAGTTTCAAGCAGCGAGAATTTGTAACGCCCGTCCTGCCAATCGACCTTCACGATAGAACCACGTTCTGCTTGTCCACTGGCGATCAAATTGGCAATCTTCTGGGTGATCCGACCGGCTCTTGCCAAGGAAAAGCTCGAATGGAAAGGCTTTCACGCAGGAAGGCGCGGCCTCGGTACGGTGTTGCGGCAGATCACGGGCAACAGCACAGCGGGCCGCGATGTGCTTGGTCATGAAGATGAAAAGCTGACAAAGGATCACTACGAAGGCAAGTTGCCAGAGGTTGCGATGGGTGCGTTGAAACTGTTGGAAGCGAAGTCACTCAACGATAGGGAAAAACAATAAACGCTCTACCCACCAATGGATATTAAGGCCGCGAGATGTGAACAGTCCCTAGAGTCGCGGTTTTCGTAACAACGCAGGTGCTGCACCTGTAGGTAAAACCTACTTGGAAGTTTTTCGTGTCTGGAGGCACGATGATGTCGAGGATGATGGGTGAGGCCACTTGCATTCCCTCCACGTGTGGCAACCTGAGTAATCGGATTGTGTCGGAAAAGCCCAACATCTTGACTGTGTCAGGAGGTTCTTTTGCATACTTGCACTGATCGCATATCTGAATGTTCAAATCAATGTTAGTCGCTTCCACGGAGGTCATGTTCAAGGCACCTCCTTCAACATGCACGCTACCATCCAAGTTCATTGGTAGGTCTACATCGGTGACCGGAGTGGGGGAAATTGAAGAATTGAGGGGCGGATTGTTGAATGGCATGAAGGTGAACATCAATTCGGCCTTCGGACCGGGAGCCATCGCCTTTTGGGTTTTCTGAAGTTCTGCTTCAACCGTCGCTAGTTTCTTCTGTAGTGCTTCGGTCTTCACCTCGGCTTTTAGGTCACCAACCTCCTTCGACATCGCAGCGAAGGAGCCTAGAAAGAGTTGTGTGTTATCTTTCTGAGCGTCGTTGGCAGCCTGAGCCTTGGCCTTCAAGTCCCGGATGTCCGCTTCAGATTTATTCTTCTCCTCCTCTTTTGCTTTGTTGTCGAGGTGGAGACTAACGAAGGTCAGCCCACCGATGAGGATTAGAATTGCTAAAGCGGCTCTCCTCAACCACGGGAACTGAAGCTTGTCGTATTCATCCCACTCTTTGATTAGCTGGAAGATTCCAAGGAGGATCGTCCCACCCGCGAGGATATATGGGATCGAATTGAGAAGCCGGGACATCGCTTGCAAGTTGATTGTCGCACAGTTGGCGCGGTACAGTAAGAAGCTTTGGGCCTGTCAGCTACCCATCGTTGATTCGCGTGAGGACCGCCGCTGTGGGATAATTCTTCCGACTAAACGAAAGGAAGGCCCGCATGGCAAAGTGCTTCGTCATTCAACCATTCGACCGGGGCGGAGCCTATGACAAACGCTACCGTGATGTCCTGACGCCTGCAATAATGGAGGCAGGGCTTGAGCCTTACCGGGTGGATGAAGACCCTGGAGCAACAATCATCATTGATGACATCGAAAAAGGAATACGCGAAGCAGAGGTTTGCCTTGCTGACATCACAACCAACAATCCCAACATCTGGTATGAGGTCGGATTTGCGTTGGCTAACGGGAAGCGTATTGTGCTGATCTGCGCTGACCCTCGGCCAGAGCCGTTCCCTTTCGACATCAGGCACCGGAACATCATTAACTACGCGCTGCAATCCTCTAGTGACTTTGAAAAACTCAAGAAAGAGGTAATAACAGGGCTGAAGGCTCAGGCAGAAAAGGCCGAGGAACTTCAAACGGTTGCGGCCATGTCAGAAATGCAGAACACAGGGGGATTATCGAACCATGAAATTGCAGCGATGGTCACGATCATGTCCGAAACCGTGAAGCCTGAAGATGGTTTTAGCGTGTATATGCTTAAGGACAAAATGGGTCGCTCGGGATATACACCGATGGCGGCTGGCCTCGCTGTAGAGAGCCTTATCCGTAAGGAAATGATCGAACGCTTCGAGCTAATTGACCACGACGCACAAGAGAGCTACACAGCTTGTCGGCTAATGTCGAAGGGAATCGATTGGCTGCTACAGAATCAGGATCGTTTTCGGATGAGGAAAGACGAACAGGGCGAAGAACTAGTCGCCAAAACAACCATTCCAGTAACCGATGAAGATATTCCGTTTTGATATTGAGCGTCGAGATGCGCCCAATGGTTTGGATCACCAACACATCGTCAGTGGTGCGCTGGTAACCCTATTGGCCTAATTCTCTTCTGGCCCCTTGACTTCCACCTTGTTCGCACCGGGGATGGGGATGTCGCCCGCCTGTAGTTCTTCGGGTGTTGGTATTATCGGTTCCACTTTTGCACCATTAAAGAGTTTCTCAACCAAATTCTTAACAACTTGGTCGAATTCAGGTTTTGGTAGGGGATAACGAATGTTCAGCGAAGCGATATTGTCGCCCGGAAGATAGAAGTTCCCGCCTCCGGGGATTGGCTTCCAATACTGATCCGTGCTCTTCTTGACGTTCGCTTTTCGGTCGTCCTTTAGCTTCTCGTATCGATACCGTTGAGCATCTTTGAGGAGCAGTCCTGAGAGTTCACCGTTTGTCCCCAAGAAGTGCTCAACAACATTGCCTCGATAGAGAATGTTGTCCTTGCTCATCGCATCTACCTCCACTGATCTACTCTCTGGAAAGGTGAAGTCGGTGAGCAGAACGTGCCACTCCGACACAGCAGGCAACAAAACTCTAGAAGTAAACCAAGCGTAGGGTCCGAAGTTCCTCCATTTGCCGTAGAACCCTACCAGCACTATGAAAACGAGAGTCTCCAGAAGCAAGAACCCGTAATTCCACGTGAGGAAGTCCGCCTGCCTCTTGCACACTCGCTTAAAGGCCTCCCACGATTCGGTCTGATGGTCGGTGAAGTAATGGTCGCTATACGCAGCGGTGAAAACGGTGTGGTAATCGGTGACTACTTGCAGGTGTGAATCGTCCAAACGGAACGGGACCAATGGGCCGCCGATCCAGCCGCTCCAGAACGAGAGAATTGTCAACACGAAAGGTAAGCCAGCGACAACAACACCCTGCACGATCTCGTCGGTCTTGGTGCGTTGGGATTTCTTCAGGCGAACGAACAGGGAGCAGAACCGATGAAAAATGATATACGGCGCGAAAACATAAAGCCCCAGCAAAGCTGAGGCTATGAGTGCGATCATGCGATCCTAACTCAGCGGGCAGGCACTGTGGCTGAAATCCGCACTCCTAGGTTAGCGTCTTCGTAGACTCCGTCCCGGCGAAGAGCGTCTTGGATTTGTTGGGCTTTCTGTTGAAGTTCACGCGCTACTGCCTTTTCAGGCGTGGCATCCGAAATGGCCCGGCTCAATTTTTCAAGGTCACTGACCACGTTTATTCTCCTTTTCTTCACTAGTATTGATGCATGAGGACAGTCCAAAGTCAACAATTTTTTTTGGTTGACGAGGGACCATCCGTAGCCAAGGACCTGGTTGGGTCTCTCGGTTGATTGTTAAACAACAAGACTGCCGCACGGCGGCCTCCCGCCTCCAGCATAGCCTATTTCCTGATGGGGCGTTCCTTGTGGTCCATAACGTGTCTCCCCTTACTGCTTCGAGGCGCTCTTTGCAGAGTGAATCATCCACCCTAGCAACGCAGTGGCTGCCGCTGGAATCCCTAACTTTGTTCCAATGGCGACCAAGTGCGGGTATTTCGCTGCCCACGCTCCTCACATTCTGGGATTTAGTTTCTCGACAGCAATGAGGGCTATGCAGAAGAGAATAGCGAGATAGATGATGAGCTATAGTTTGTAGTATGTCGCAAGAAGAACGGGATGAATTCTACGAAGAGTTGTTTAAGTACAATCCGAGCCGTCCTTCTGTCGAAAGTATCCCGAGCAATTCAGTTCCAGCATCTTCAGCTTCGCTGTAAACCCGAGCGATAAGCCCACCCGCTATCGATCACTCGCGAACGTACCCCGCACTTTTCATTAGGCACCCAACAAAGGAATTTGCATGGGCGTCCCAAAGGGATAAGCCCGCCGTAAAGTTGGGGCAACTTCGTCTTGGAGATTGCCCCGCCACTTCGGCCTGAAACAACTAGGAGGATATATGGAAATCTGTCATAACTGTGGGTTGCCTGAAGGGGCCTTGCGTAACCCGGGACGAACTGCCTCAGTTACAGCCTCCGCTCAGTTTGGGGATAAGCGTTCACGTAGGCATTCCGGTTTGGTGCTGCACGGACGAGTGTGCCATTCAATCGTTGGCTATCTCGAAATACGGGAAGTCGTCATTCCGTTGGCCAATCACTCTTGCTCAGTTCCGAGCGATGAATCCGCTTGAAGAAAGCCGAAAAAAGCGGGCACCTAATAAGGCGTACTTGGAACGGTTAACAACAGAAAAATCAGTCGAAATCACCTGTTGAAACTAAAGGGGTTATACGGACTTATTTGTCCTTAATCGAGGGGTTAAGGGTTTTGGTCGAAACGGGCATTTAAGGGCGTTTTGGACGGTTTTATCGATTTCACGACGTAACACGCAAGTCGGGCAATGCCCAGAATCGAGGTATACAGTGCCAGTTGGAGTTGTGCCACCCGCAGTAGCAGCATCAATCGCAGCACCGTTTGAGTCGTGTGAAACCGCACAGGTCGGCGGAAATTATCAACAGGGTTGTTACGGAGAGCCCGCAGGAACATTCACCCCAGGAGGACCTTTTGATGTCCTTCGGGTTCAACATTTACCCGCATGCACCAGAGTGCAACTCGTCTCTGCCAGCAACCCGTCCGTGATTTCGTTGGGTCCGCAGGAATACAAAGTCATCTTGTCGCTCAGCGGAACTAACACGGTGCAATTGAACCCGTCATATGGTGACAATTTGAACGCTCCGTCGCAGGGCCCGATTTCGCCAGCGGTGCCAGCATTCGTTTTCACGAGTAGGCAGAGATTAATCTGTACGGTCAGTCCTAGTGGACTCGTCCAGGCTACAGGGCGTGGAGAAACTATCATACTTTGTTCATCGGTACGGTGTGCAAACGCCTCAATCCCTGGGTCCGCCGTTCCGCCCGCTGGGTTGGTTGGGACAGAGATCGCCTGTGAGGTCCGAGTTGTTGTGCTCGCCTAGTTATGACAGAGATAGCAGAGCAGTGGATAAATCAACGAGTGCAGGATGCCAAGTGGAGTAGTAAGCAGTATGACCTTGACATCCAATTCGTTGCGGTAGCAGTGAAGTCATTCGCACAGATACTCGTAGACTTCGCTGAGTTCTACACAGAAAACAAAAAGGGAGATTCAAAATGAGCGTCACAGTAGATTTCACCTCAGTTTCAGATGTGCAATGGTATTACCACAACTTTCCTCGGACGTACAACCGCTATGCGGTTTATTTTTCTGAAGCTTTGCAGAACGACCCGGCAGCGATGAGTCAGTATTTGGCCTGGATTCAGAACACGGACACCGAAAGTCCCGTTTACGAGGAATTCGGCTACATCGAATGCTAACTGAGTGACCGAACAAGGAGGAATTATGAACGACCGTAAGCCCATAATCGTGACTCGCCCAGATGGTTCACGCCACACAATCAGCCAGTACGAAAGTCAGCGTGTCGAGCGGGAAGCCGCCGAACATCAGAAACTCGTAGATTCGCTCCGCCCAGGGGGCAAGCCGCTCGTCAGGAAGCCGAGACAGCCGCTCTATCCACCTGTGGCTCGGCAATCAAGTTCACCGATGGTTCCGAATCCACCCGCACCGAATACTGCGATCCGTGAAGTAGTCGCAGAGGATTCACTGACGCTGGAAACTATCGAGCAGGAGATATCGAAAGCGATTAACGCAGGCAACTTCTCATTGGAGATTCTTATTCGGAGCAATCCAGAGCAGCGGTTCCTTCTGGAGAACCAGGGCTTCACCCTTGCGGGTGTCGTCCAACGTAATGACCCGAATACTCATCAGAGCGTGACCTATCTCAGGTTCCGCACGATGTGCCAGAGAAGCGGAGACGGGGTACTGAGCGTAGATTTACCGTAGGAGAATCATGCCAAAGCAACCGACACAAGATGAAGAGTTCGGCAGCACTCTCGCAGCACCCGAAAACACTCCGATTGCGACCTTGAATGCAACCCAGCGTCCGACGGTCATTCAAAAGGAAGCCCAGAACATCACTCGCAGGAACAAGAAGAACAGTAAAATTTTAAGGACGGCCAATCCTTTTACTCGGAGTTCCCCCGACGACGAACACAATCAGCTACTCGGGTTTTGAATAACAGAGGACGCTAAACCACCCAGAAATATCTCGGGCAAGACGCTTAAACCGTATGTGATGCGTCCTCGACCAAAGGTACATAGGAGGAGTCATGGAAAACAAACCGAAGAGAAAAAAAGTATGGCGTGTTCGAAATCCCGCTAGCCAGATTCAGGAACTACTAGACACGGGCTTTGCAGCGTTGATGCAGGACAAGTCTCTCAAGGCTAGCAAAGCTGCAGATTTGGCGATGGCTCGGCTGTCCTGTCTCCAGAGTTTATTACTTATAAAATCTGAGGAAGCGAAAGCACGTCTCAAGCATTCGGATGTAGACGCCTTGATGAAAGAGAATGCCGAACTTCGGGCTCAACTTGGCAAGACTACGGCACAACCTACACCAAAAGAGTCCGATGTTGTTGCGCGATTTCGGACAGACATCAGTAAATTATAGGAGGAGTCAATGAACGCAGAGATGGAAGCACAAGTTCTAGCCACAGTCGCAGAGATAGAAAAAGGGATGCAACCCGACGAGTTCCTCATGGAAGTGAGGCAGCACCTCACCCTATCGATTAACGAATTCTCCACACCTGTCTGTGATTCCAAACTCAAGGAATTCTCAGAAGGACTTCTCGCCAAAGTAACGCCTGCTCTGGGAGCGGCATCCACCCCAGACGAAAAATGGAATATCGCCAAGACAGCACGAGATGCTTTCCGCATGAAGCTGGAGGCCCTGGGGCCCGAAAGGTCAGCAGAATTCCAGAAGATTCTTGCCCTTCGAGAACCGTGGCGGACACGGGGTAAAACTACACCACTAGGGGCATGCTCAGCACCAGAATCAATTTGCCCCTCGAAGGCCAAGGTGGAAGAGATATTCTGAGGAGGAAGTATGCGAGAAGACTTCGGGCGTTCCCCCGTGGCACGCCATCAGTGGGAACTGAATGACGTCGATTATATCCCAGCGATTCCTGACCATCCATATGTTGACGAGAATTCGCCTTTAGCAGAGACCGAAGTACGTTTTTCCGAGGATGAGGGGGCGCGGCACAGGAGCATTTATCTGGACTGGCACAACCACCAGGGCGAGCGAGAATTGGAAATTGTTGCAGGCTACAACCCTATCTCACGGGAACTGTTGAACTCTGCAATCACTGAGACCGAGGCAGTACACGGGCCTTTGAAGACATTAGCAATAACAATGGCTCGCGACAACGCACGAGCACACGCCTTATTTTTTGTACAGAGCGGATTCCAGCGTGCATCCGACAGGTCACGCACGACGTGGACATACCTACTAGACATCGAAGAACGGCGTAAGCAGGCACGACAGCGTCCTAAAAAGGCTCGTGTCGTAGATGTAAAAGAGCCTGAGCCGAAGCCCACCAAAACTCATCTGGAACAACTTGAAGCCATCCGTGACCAATACGTAACGGACGGATTGAAACAGGTGCCACAACGATTGCTGGATGAGATTCAAGCGGAGAAAGAACTTCAGCAGAAGACGGCACGCATCGAAGAGGAGCGAGCCCGAGTAAAACAGAGTCCCGAGTATCTTGAAATTCAGCGGCGACTGGATGAACTACGGAAGAAGCAGTCGTGAAAACGCAGCCCTTCTTCGTCCTTCGACTCCATGAAACGCCATGCAGACCGAATACAACCTACGACCGCCATTGCCCCACCTGCTGAAGCTATAGCCTCGACGTCGGTTCTTTTATTCGGGTGGCTTACGATGATGATGGCGGCCTTAAACTCTCGTGCGAGATCACCCAGAGGCGTCAACGCCGAACGGACATCTTGCTCTTTATTCCCGTTGAGCTTCCCGAGGTGGTTCAGGAGCGGGTCGATAATGACCAGCTTGAGATTGGGGTTGTTGACGAACTCCGCCCGTAATGCAGGCAGGTCGGTATCGAGCGTGAATTGTTTTACACCGTCTTCGCCCGTCGTAGTTTCGACGATGCCAATACGGGTGAGATTGGCCTTTACTGCCATCAACCGAGGCACGAGCGTGTCAGATGCGGCATCTTCCGATGAG
Source organism: Candidatus Sulfotelmatobacter sp. (assembly GCA_049515395.1). Taxonomy (GTDB): domain Bacteria; phylum Acidobacteriota; class Terriglobia; order Terriglobales; family Acidobacteriaceae; genus Sulfotelmatobacter. Next base: position 20,589 of record JBEKUD010000053.1, read on the forward strand.
AAGATGACGACATCCATGGGAGGATTCGGATTCGGACAATCTGGAAAGGGCTGTGCCGTCGTCACCCTCGCAGTGATGTCCATCGTCGCTAAACCTTTGCCAACACCTGGGTGGCCGAGGAACAGCGTCAACTTACCGAAGGCGATGCGGTTATCCCAGAGCCAATCGATATTCTCGGGTTTGATGTCCGATGCCTTCTGGACATTGAGACGCATCGATGACGCCGCACTCGGTGGCACAACTTCATTATTTGTGTGAAAGAAATATTTCTTGCCTGTCTGTTCCTGCAGCCGTGCGTGATATTCGCTGAAATGCTTGTCGCAGCAGTTCGCCGACGAGTGGAAACACTTGAATCCCGGGACTCCAACTTCGGTTAGGAAGACGGCATAATCATGCACAGGATTAAATGGGCACGGTTCACATAGCCACATCAACCCGCCCTCGGGCCGTTCTTGAGCGTCGTTATGTTCGATGCCGTAGAACTCAAAGAATTGTTCCATCTTCTCGATGGTGACTGGCGGCAATTTTTGCTGGTCCTGAGACTGGTTCTTCTTGATGATGATGCCCGCCTTTTTCGGGAGCAAACTCGTCATCTGTTCGAGAGATACAGGAACAATGTGCTCGGGTACTCGGCGGATAGCAGAGCGGCGATGCGGACGGCTGGTAGTCGGCTCACCCTTACCCGTCATCGTGCCGTAGATTTTCGTAATTCGATTCGGATCATGGACGGACGTATCAATCTTGACTTTCTCGTTGGAAAATTTCTTGTCAAGATGTCGGAGCACATTGCGGACGGCTGTCTCGACTTCAATCGTGTTCGGTAGGTCAAGGCGATAAAGAGCGTGATACCCGTTGCCACTATCTGCGGTGACGGGCGAGGGCCAGCCTTCATTCTTGAGATAGCTGGCTACCTCTTGAAGCGTTTCGAGAGCGGCGGCTTTTTCTTCGTTGGTCGAGGAGATGCCCGATGGACGCACGGGGTCGGCATCGATGAGGAGCCAATCTCGATGGGTGACGTCTTCCTTACTTGTCGTGGTTTTTGCAGGCAGGATTTTATTCGAGCATCGTGCGAGCAATGCGGGGTTGCACGAGTTGAGCGTGTAATAGATGGCGGGGTGTTTGCCGTCCTGTTCGGCGACGGCCTGGGCGAGTTTGCCGGGGTCGTCGAACCAACCGCTCAATGTATTCTTGGATTTCGAATGTTTTGGGATGCGAACTTCTACGACTTTGCCAGCGGGATGAAGAATTGCGGCGGTGGCGGTAATCCCTTCGACTGTGGTTTGGACTGTGGTTGTTGACTCTGCTTCAGATTCATACATTACATCCTCGTTTCCCCCCGAAACTCTGGGGTAATTTTACTGCTCTGGCCTTTCGCTACAGGCCAGGGTTCGACCGTTGAATTGGTCGATTGGTGCACAGAGGTTGGTCAAAAAGCTCAGATATACCGGCGAGCAACCACCAACCCCTGTCCACAGAGGTTGGTCGTGAAGAAAGAGCAACCCCTGTATATATCTCTAATATTATCTATTACTTATAGGTACAGGGGTTGGTCTCCGCTAGAACAAGGGACCTGACCAACTTCTGCATCCAACGCTCGGAACTAAAAAACACGAGCAACCCCTGTCATAAGGAACGATCAGGCGGGTTACAAATAAAAACTAAACGCCCGTCTTTGCCGAGAACCCAAGCTGACCTTTCAGTAGACGAGAATCTCCCTCAATTCTCCATTCTTTGGGACGATGTCGATGACGTACTCGCCCGACGGTGCCATCCGATATACGATGTTGTACTTGTCTAGGACGTGTTCCCACTGCGTTGCGTAGAGCTTGAACTGGTCGAGGAACGCCTGACGATTAGCACAGACGAGTCTGTACTCGTTGACGCCCAGCATCGGGATAACAGTCGGCTTCCACGGAGCAGGATGGTTGTGTGCATAGAGCACGCCGCCATAGGCGAACTCCTGACGTGTGTACGGGACGTCGGGACGCTCGTCAGGTTCCATGTCTTCAGCGAGAGCCAGAAGCTCGTCCTCGGCTTTCCGCCATAGCATGATGATGGTCTCGGCGGTGAAGTCCGTTCGCTTCGTCAGGTCATCGACGAGAGGCACGGTGTCTGCGATCTCTTCGACATAGTTCGCCAACGTTGCTCGGGTATACGACTCGGGACTCCGATGCCAGCCAACAGGGTATGTCGTGTCTAACGGGTCGACGAGCACGTTCAGGATCTTCTGCACTCGTGTCACACGTTCGGAATCTGTTGTTTGTGTCATGGTATTTTCCATTTCATTGCCCTCCGTCCTGAATTGCTGTAACCACTCTCGCCGCTTCCTCCGCCGTCGTGAAATAACCGAGAGAGCGAAGCCTACCGTTCTTCCTGATTCGGGCTCGGTAATGTTTCTTCTTCTTGGGGTAGAATTCAACGCCCGACCCCAACCGACTCTGACAACTTCGATTGGCAAGTTGCTCTCTCTGAGTCGCTGGTCGGAGATTATTCCGACGATTGTTCAACCCATTGCGGTCGATGTGGTCTGGTGTTCTTCCATCCGTGAGGGGCATTAGCAACTGGTGAATCCCTAGACTACTCCTACGGCGACGACCTGTTACCGCATAGACAGGTGCACCTCTACGGGTGTGAACACACCACCGATACTGAGCGACTAGGGGGTAATCAACCGTATCCAGATAGCACGGCCATACGCTGCCATACCTGCATTCCAATGCGATGACTGATATTCTGTCGTTAAAGTGCGTGACTTTGTTCGGTGTTACCCCCCTTTCGTAATTTCCTTTTGGCATGGTTCCTCCTAAGTCGCTGCTCCGGTAGGGGTGTCTCCACCCCGTGAATCTATTTCTGCGGTTCTGTCGTGCGTACCATGAACGCATAGAAGGCGTCCATTTCTTCAGTCGTCGGGTTGGCGGATATAGTAAAGGCATCTCCCCGCTTCTCCATCTCATTGAGGTCTGCCTCGGTGAGGCCGATTGGCATGTTGCGATGTGCTTTGTAGTCGGTACCTAGTTCGTTCTGTTCGCTCTGTTCGTTGTTGGTCATATTGTTTCTCCATGCACCCGTGCTCTGGGTGTTCTCCGAGTCTTACCCGGTATTTCGGAGTCGAACAGTGGTCGGTGGTTCCATAATCGCAGTCATCGACCTGGGCGAAATATCCCTTTGTCAACGGGTATGAGTTTCATATCTCACCAAGGATGCGGACTCACTGTTCCTTGGTGGGTGTTGGTCACTCGCCGTGCCCGAGGAGAGCACACCTGAACTTCATCTGGTATGTCGGTTCGCCGTCAGGTGGCACCGCCGTCTATCTTCTATTCACGACCTGCCACGGAACCCTTCAACTTGGGTATGTTTCAGCAGACCGAAAGGAACGCATTCCTCTACTTCTCAATCCTAGCACAGGGGGCTTGACAAGTCAAGCAGTTTTATGCATGCGGATTTCGTGTTAGATCTACAAAACTACACGGTCCCTATCCCGATGCCGCCCGAGGGTGATCCGCCCTCCTACGGACAATCAGAGCCTCGGGTCAGCAGGTTGGCTCTCTTTTCACAAAAGGCTTACCGTTGCGGGGTACCACGATCACGCTCTGGCAGTGCGAGCACGTGATTTCATTGTCTGTGCTTTCATCAACGGTCCCGACAAGAGGGGTTCCGCAGTTCAGGCAATCAAGTATTAGTGGCTTCGACATGATTCTCCTTACCCGTATCGTCAGGGTGCAGGGGTCATTCCCGTTTCTTCCAAACGTTCTTCATCCACGTAAACATGTTCTTCTGTTCCGACTTCGGACCAAAACCCGCCCAGGTATCGGTTCCGTCTGACCGAAGTTCCAGCACCATGCTAAAGACCCCTGGATAGCATTCCTTGACCTTATCTCGAAGGTCCGCAGCGGTCAGGATTCCATCCTCGTCTATGATGAGCCACATCGTTTTCACCCAATGCCACCAAGCCAAAGGCAAGAGCGACTCTTTGAAGGCTTCCTCCTGCTGCGGAGTTGAGGAAGCTAACCCGACCACAAATCTTTTCTTCACTCCTGTTCTCCAGATACAGATTCGGGCAATACTTTTACGAATGCCCCATCTGTGACTTCCTCTTCTCGGAAGATTCCAGTGACGCTATCACCAACAAAACCTTTTTCGATGGCGAGTTTCTGGATTGAATACGTTTCACTGCGCAGTGCTTCCCTGTCGTGAACAAGGCAGTAGAGATACGAACCCAGATAAAGAAGAACAACCAAGGCCGTCATACCCGCAAACAGCGTAGTTATCCAACTCGGAGCCTTAAACTCCAAGCAGCCAAACAGCCCACTGACGCAGATCACCGCCAACCAACCCAGGGGACGCAGGACTGTCGAGCGGGAACCCTGTGCAGTTGCTTGGTGGAGAAGTGCGCTAATGAAGTGGGGGGGCATGAAACACCCTGCATTCTAACAAACGCTATCTCCTGTATTTCCAAAAATCCCGCACGGGGTTGCCAGAGCCAACGACAGCCCCATGGATTTGAGATAATAGAGGTAAGGAGAAACGAGTTTTATGAATGAAGAGACAGCGTGTTGCGAGATTTGCGGGCACTCGGAGAAGGCTCATAGCCGTGGTCACTGTTTCGAACTGAAATCCAAATCCTCATCGGAACCAAACCGTGCTGTTTTTGCGGAAGGTTGTACCTGCACGGGGTTTGTCCCAAAAGTCTGAATGAACGGAAGCATTATTGGAACAGGACTCGGCAGATTGTCGCCACCCCGACTACAAAAATCGCCAACAAGAGCACCCGCAGAAGAATGTGCTCAAACGCCGAACAGAATTCGTCTATCGAGCCAGCCAGACCTACCCAACGAGAAATCCTGCTTTTTCTTGCCAAAGTGCCCACCACAGCCAAAAAGATTTACTCAAAGGTTCTAAAGACTCCCACTACTTTAGTTCGAAATGGATGTTTTCAATAGATCCCACTAGGACATGACCCTCCAAGGGGACAGATGGGACCCGAGAAAGTAGGACCCTGGATGGGACCCTTGTGCGAATGCGAGCCTGTAGAAACGGGTAAATAGGGGACCCGTTGAAAGAGGAGGTATGTCATTGATTCTGCTAGGCCAAGCTGGGCAGCAGGGTGGACTCTGGGTGGGTACAGGCCGATGCCGCCTCGTCCATTTTTAACAATCCTTTTTCAGGACCCTAAGTACATTAATCCTTTATTATCAATAGTATCCACCAGTTTTTGGTTTCCAGGTTCGGGCCCTCGACTGTGGCCGAATCGTCCCCGATCTGAAATCCAGGTGTGCAAAATATGAAAGGAGGGTGACCGTCCTTTGCATCGCTGGGGATGGAAAGTGGGACGACCCGCCCAGAATGCCCAGAATCCAGGCTCACGCTCAGGCCACCACTTCACGGGCTAACTAATTGATTCTACACGTCTAGATTTCACACATTAGAACAAACGGTGTGCTATGTGCATTTCGACCAATGTTCATGCGGGTCTAAGCGTCATTCTCAGCGTGAGATTCCATGATGTTAACTGCCTAATCAACATGGTCGAGACTGAGGCATAAGGGTGAAAGTGGGAGATTCGCCGTAATCGTGTAGTGGTCATACCACAATACCATTGGTCCAGCGGTCTGACAGCCGAACAACGCTTGAGCGAGCACTGGCGTGGTCCTGGCGATGTGGACATCAACTTCGTCGGAGACGGCCTTGGATGGTCTGGTTCAGGCTACTTGATGGGGCAATATTAGATATAAGACGAAGGTCTGATTCTGATCTCAAGTACTCGATTGATAACACAAGGGGTTCGAGGGACATGAGACAGGGACACGGGGCAAACCTGAGGCTTCACATGCTTGTCGTTGTCTCTTTATCCTCTAGGGTTATAGTGCTGCAGATGTGTGGCCCGGATTCGCTCTGGTTCCGAAGCGATGTCACGAGAGCGTATAGACGCAAGGCGAGGCCGACGTAGGTGTGTACGACAATGTCATACCAAGCACGATTTACCTTGACAATGTGTGATATAGTATGATGTAATCACACTAGGAGGGGGCACATGCCAGATAAAATGAGGTTCACGATTTGGTTGGACAAAAAAACGGTCGAGGTTCTCAAGGCCCTGGGCGAGAAACAGGAGCGGCCCGTGGGCTGGCTTATCCGCAAGGCCGTCGAAGATATGGTCGCCAGTCCAGCGACAAGTATTCTTATTAATAAGATCGCCAAGGAGAAGCTAGGGCGAAAGGATGGCGAATAAATGAGCACACCGGTTGCTTTAACCCAGCCTGAACTTCGTAGCCTGCTGACGGTCAGCCGAGAGCAGGAATATCGGGCCTATGTCCTGTTCCTCGTGACCACACTCCACGGTCTGCGGGTCAGCGAAGCCATCGCACTTCGACGGCGAGACTTTGCCGTCAATGGCGACGTGATCTTCCTCACGGTCCAACGCCTCAAGGGCAGCGAGAAGACGACGCAACGGTTGAACGATTGCCTCGATTCTCTGTTCAATGAGGCGAAGATCGTGGCCGATTTCGTCAAAGATCTCAGGCCCCAGGATCTGCTGTTCCCTGACACAGACGGCGGCATGCTCACCCGCTGGCAAGTGACAACCTTGATACAGAAATACGGACGGCTGGCGGGTGTGCCCGAGCATAAGCGATTCGTCCATTCTTTAAAGCATACCTGCGGTATTTCGATGCGGCAGGCTGGTTGCAAACTCGAAGAGATCCAGGCGGCTTTGGGCCACAAGAATCTGAACTCCACGGCGATGTATTTGCGGGTGAGTTCGGATGAAAGTGACGACGCTCGGGCTCGGGCGTTCGGTGCTGCTGTTGGGGCTGGAGCGTAGTCACCAATATGCTTGTTCTTGTGGGAAGGGGACCCTAAGGCGTGAGTCACTTGGATGTGACTACGACGAATGTTCGAATTGGATTGGGGGATGTATGCCAAAACCGCTCATGATATTCGTTCTACTCGCAGCGTCTGGACTCACGGCACAGGAAGCCAAGCCCTCACGTGCAGCGTGTCGGACTGACCTAAAACAGTGGATGGAGATGTTCCGTACGGCGAATGAAGACCCTGCGTGTGCTAGTGGCTCATTATCCTGCCCGTTTGTACCAGCGGTTCGTGGGCTGGACCTCAACCAATTAGTAAATTTGCCGGATCAAATCGAGGCTTGCCTCGCCGTGGATCGGCATCGCCGCTATGATTACCAATGGACGCTCTCCCAGACCGAGAATCTCATGGTGCGGCGAACAGCGGTTTACCTCATTTCAAAACACGAGATCGAAGATTATGGCGAATGGGAAGACACTCAGCGTGGAGTTGTCACGCCCACAGATACGGACGATCCTGATACCGTCGCACGCAATCGGTAACCTTCAAACTCGCCCAGCAAAATAGACAGCCAAAATGCCATTGTGGGACCGCTGGTCTTCTCCAGACGTTCGCCCTACACTAGAATAGGAATTTCAAAGAAGGGCGTTGGAAATGGCCATCGTCGATCTGTTCTCGAAACGGCAAAAGGTGCTCCGCAAGGAAGTACCTGATGTCTACACATACGATCAAGTACCCCGACCGTTGCGGGTTCAGATTGCTCATATCCTGCGTGACCTCTTCGGTGAGCGAGTGCAGTACGACATAAATGACTGTCTGAAATCGTTCGGGGAAATAAAGGCGACGTTGTGCCGAGAGTATGGCGTCTTCCGTTTGACTCGTACAAGTTGGAATTCCGTTGATGAGGAAGTGATTAATTTTGTGCTTAACGAGTCTGACCACGAGCGAGTTCTTGACGTGGTTGAAATTTCATTCCACTTGAATGTGCCTTTTCGGTCTTCCGATACTGTACAGAAAGCAATACTTGAGTTGAATGCTCGGTTTCGTGAGCGTGGCATCGGCTATCAGTATGAATCCGGAGAGATGATTAGGGTCGACTCCCAATTAATTCACGCTGAAGTCGTCAAACCCGCTTTAGCCCTGCTCACAGCCCCAGAATATGCAGGAGCCAACGCCGAATTCCTCAAGGCATTTGAGCACCACCGCAAGGGCGACACCAAAGAATGTCTGAATGAATGTCTCAAGGCTTTCGAGAGCACGATGAAGGCAATTTGCACGAAGAGGCAGTGGGCGTTCAATCCGACGGACGCAGCCAAAGACTTAATCGACTTGTGTCTGAAGTATGACCTAATCCCACAGTTGATTCAGTGCCATATTGGCGGTGTGCGGGCTGCACTGGAGAGTGGTATTCCGACGATTCGCAATCGGCTCTCGGGGCACGGGCAGGGACCCACAGTAGTAGATGTCCCGCCACACTATGCCAGTTACATGCTGCATCTCACGGCTACGACTATTCAGTTCTTGGTGGAGTCGGAGAAGGCTCTGAAGTGACTCAGTACGGGAGAAGACCGTTGAAAATCGGAGCGTCGTAACTATGCCTCGCCAACCGAGTTCACCTCCGCCACGACCTTATGATTGGCCGCTCGACCGGACTCAAGCAGCCTTGAAAAAGCAACTTGCACTCTTAAATGCCTTCCGAGGCCGGAATCACGAGCAAGCCGAGAGCGACAAACGTGGGTGGGCGAATCTCACTCTTAATATTCTGACGCACGGTTTTGGCCCGGGTAGCAACAACGTTCAACAGTTCAGACATGCAGACTTGGTTGGCCGAGTTTCTGCTCCCAGTATGACCAACGCCCAGTATCAGTACAACTTCGAGCGGGGTATAGACGCACTCGCCGCAACAATCAAAAGCAGCCTTGACGAGTTGGAATTGATGGATGTTTCTGAGACAGTCCCATCGGTGAGAGGAGAGGCTGTTATGAAATCGGACTCACGACTCGTTTTCTTGGTACACGGTCACGACGATGCCGTGAAGGAATCAGTGGCACGGTTCTTGGAGAGACTTGATCTAAAGCCCGTAATCCTGCACGAACAGCCCAATCAGGGTAAAACCGTGATTGAGAAATTTGAGGCTCACTCCGACGTCGGCTTTGCCGTGGTGCTACTGACTCCAGATGATGTCGGCGGATTGGCGTCGTCGCCCGACAAACTCAGTCGCAGAGCACGCCAGAACGTCATTTTGGAATTGGGATATTTCATTGGGAGATTGGGTCGTGCGAAGGTCTGTGCTCTGTACAAGGAAGGGGTTGAAATCCCCTCAGACATTCATGGCGTGCTCTACGTGCCATACGATGCAGGTAACGGCTGGCGTTTGCAGTTGGCGAATGAAATAAGGGCCGCAGGCATTGCGGTAGACTTGAACCTCGCCTGAGTGCCATTCATCGATAAACCTCGGCAAGGGCAGAAGGGATGGCGTACGGCAAGATGGCACCGTCACATATCATTGCAAAATTGGACCCCCTGCTTTTTCATGGCATCACGACCGAGGTTCAGGCTGTTTACCTCCTGGTCGCTGTTCGAAAACTCCTCGAACAACAAGAAGCGAAGAAACAGTACGAGTACTTGACGTTCCATTGCGACTGGGTACTCCATTCGAAACTGTGCGGAACGACAACGCAAAAGATTCTGAATCGGTTTGATGCTGCCCATCTTCACCTTAAGACAGGGGAGGAACTTTGGAATCTACCACCAGACCTTCAGGGAGAAATCGACCGAATTTCAAAGATGACATATTTTGAGCAGGAACTTACCCAGTTCTTAGAAACCAACAGACTGCCCAGTTTGAACACGAACCGTTCAGACGGGTTTGCTTATTTTCTCCACCTTTACGCAAAGGTCGTAGAGGGTTGTCCGCTGCTAATGACCGAGGAAAATGAGTCCGCCAGTATTGCTAAAGTGACACTCTATGTGGACTTGGCGAAAGCGTCCCAACAAGACGGCGGCGGTATGCTGCTTAGGGTGAATTGGGTAATCTTGGACAAGAAGGGCAATTCGGGCATTGTCTACGTCACCCACTCGTTTTCTTTAAACCCAAATCTAACTCCTGCCCCGTCGAGATTAGGTGCCCAATCATGACGTTTTTGCGGATCGATCCCGCACCTCACCACGGCTTTGGAACATCAAATATCTGTGCACCAATATTTGCACGTTAAGGGGGTAGCGTGGTCAGGAATAAGATGGTCCTACAAGGTCTTGGACTAGTGGTTGTGGCTGCAGTCTTGATGAGCAAGCCCCGTTGCAATCGTGGCTGTCGAACGCTGTTGGAGCATATCCTGTACCACGGTCTAGCCACGGTCTTCTGAGCGGCATGCTGAGAGTGCGAATGCCTTTGTCATAAAGCCCCCGTGAGCCCAGTATCATTCGAACATCGCATCACTCGTTTCAAAAGTAACGACCAGCCCATAAATTTCCTTCGTCCACACAGCCAACCACGTTGGTGCCA
>JBEKUD010000054.1:0-30461 GCA_049515395.1 Candidatus Sulfotelmatobacter sp.
CGAAAGAAATTCCTAAGAACATCTAACAAAACCTCATTTCCATTTCTCCGGCAACCCGTGGAAAGGCTCAGAACATCCCTACGGAGGGGGCTGTCCAATGGCCATCGAACTCTTGCCTGGCGGGTTGTGGGAACTGGTCGAACCGTTTATCCCAGTTGCCAAGGCGAAGCCCAAAGGTGGAAGACCGCGCTTAGCAGACCGTGCTTGTCTCACCGGAATTCTGTTCGTTCTGCGTAGCGGAATACCGTGGGAGATGCCGCCGCAGGAACTGGACTGCGGTTCGGGCATGACTTGCTGGTGGCGGTTACGCGACTGGCAAGAGGCCGGCGGGGAAGCAAGCGCCATCTAATCTGCGACGCTCGCGGGGTTCCGCTCGCCATTCAACTGACCGGAGCCAATCGTAAACGACTCGCAGCAAGCCCTCGCACTCGTTGATGCCATCCCGAGCTTGCAGGGAGCGCGAGGACGACCGCGCCATCGTCCTGCTTGCGTATTGGGCGACCGTGGTTATGACGCGGAGTCAATCGGCAAGTTTTGCGTGACAGAGGCATCATCCCTTTTCTTGCGAAGCGCAAACACCGAACATGGCAGCGGACTCGGGCGATGGCGCTGGGTGGTCGAACGGACCTTCGCTTGGCTACCGCAGGCTGCACATCGATCTCCGCGATACTGGCGGCAGGAGGCGGCTGCGCTTTCAAGTCCCGGACAAACGCTTGCAGGCCGGCCTCGGCGCCTTCGAGATGAATTTCAACTCCTTCCTCCGCGTTCAGCACCCATCCATTCAAAGTATTAGCGCAGGTGGGGCGATAGACGAAAGGACGGAATCCCACGCCCTGCACTACTCCCTGAACTCGGATGGAACAAGCACCGGCCATTGTGTCTTCTAGGCTGTCCACTCCTCGCACCACTCGTCAGCTCTACTCATCAGCTCCATTAGTCAACGATGCAACCGCGACCTTGCCACCCCACCTGAACTACTCTGCCGTCCTCGACCAAGATTGGCACCGTGCGCTGCCCCCCTGAGATCTCGCGCATGCGTGCGCGCGCTACCGGGTCAGCTTCGACGTCATATTCGACAAATTCGCTGCGCTTCCACTCCAGCCAGTCGCGCATTTCTCCGGTGTGCGGACAGCGCACAGTTCCGTAAAGTTCAAGCTTGGCCACGGACCAATGCCTCCTGGTTCAGCGCCTGCAATGATTCGCGAATGACGTGATAGATCGACGCCTGAACTTCCTGAATGCGCGGAATGTAGTCGCAGTTCACCACCACCGGAAAGTCAGCCAGTCGCTTGCGTTTGATCTCGCCACCGTCGTAGCCGAGCAGCGCCACGGTCAACATGTTCCGCTTCCGCGCTTCCTCCAGTGCCATGATGATGTTGCGCGATCCGCCGCTGGTGGAAATGCCAATCGCAACATCTTCTGGGCGAGCCTGCGCGATCAATTGACGAAGAAAAATTGCATCGGTGCCTATATCATTCGCGACGGCAGTAATGTTTGCCGGTTCTAGAGAAAGCGAAACCGCAGGGATCGATTGATATCCAGGCGGCGGAAGCACACAATCGATGGCGAAATCATTGGCGTCCGTGGCCGAGCCGCCATTGCCGAAAACGATGATCTTGCCGCCGAGACGCAGACGCTCGTGAATCGCTTGCGCGGTAGCACCGATTTGCTCAGCTTTTCCCCGCGCCAATTGCTGGCGGAGTTCGGTGTCATCGTGGACCTTCATCAAGATAGAAGATGCCACTTCAGCAACCAGGCCCGTTGTGGCTTGCTTTTCCGTTCCGAGAAACGGATAGAGAAATCCTGACGCCCCGACGTTATGACCAAGTTCCCGATGCTCAAAAAAGACGTGTACTGTTTCCCAAAGCGTGTGATAAAGGATTTCGATCATCTCCTGATGCATGAAGGGATCTTGCGTGGCCGCATCCACCGCATAGGAGCCATCGATGCCCGGAAGAGCGAACGTCATTGCGTCCCGACAGTGTGCTTCCTGCAGCGCCGCCCAGACCTCGTGGTCGCCCTCCGGAGGACCAAAGCCCATGACGATGTCTTCCGAGTGAAGGATAGCTTCGAGCCACGGGCGAAAGAGTACCGATACGTCGAGCGCGGGCAGTGCGCGTTTGCCGACGATCACCGGGTGAACGAACTCGACAGACACGTGCTGGGCGTCGGTAGCGTAAGGCCCGCGACCGAAGGCCAGCAGCCGGCCTCCCCGCAGAAATCGTTCGGACATTTCCCGGCAAGCTTCCGCGAGGCGCGGCGCCTCGCGCGAGAAGAAGCTCTCGAATAGCTGGTTGCGCTCCAGCAGGCGCTCTTCGACGTGGCTCGCGAGTTTATATGCTGTTGGCATAGCGTCTGTGTCTGGCAAATAAGCGTCTAACAAATTCGCGGCAAGGGATCACCCACGAGCATATCTACGATTCGACTTCCTCCGTAGAGGGTAGTCACTAGCACCGTACCTGCTGGCTGTTCGCGAACTTCGCCGATCACCTGCGCTTCGCTTCCTCCCGGCGCCAGGCTCAAGGCATTGAACGCGGCATCGGCGTACTCCGGGGAGACAACCGCCAGGAACTGGCCTTCATTCGCAATGTGCAGCGGGTCAAGTCCGAGCAACTCACACGCGCCGCGCACGGCATCGCGCACTGGAATCTGGTCTTCAAAAAGCACCATACCCAGTCCGCAATCGCGCGCCAATTCATTTAGAGATGTCGCAGCACCGCCGCGAGTTGGATCGCGCATCCAGCGGATGCCCGGACCGGCGGCCCGAATGAGGGCTTCGACCAGGGGAAGCACAGAACGCGTGTCGGAACGAAGGTCGGCTTCGAGATCGAGTTCACCACGCGCCAGCAGGATGGTGATACCGTGATCGCCGATGGGGCCAGACAGCAAAATCCTGTCGCCAACACGCACTGAGCATGGGTCGACCCTCACTCCCGGAAGCAATCGGCCGATGCCGGTAGTCGTCACGTACATCTGATCTGCTTTGCCGTGCTCGACGACCTTGGTGTCGCCGGCCGCGATCCGCACACCGGCGTCCCGCGCGGCTTTTGCCATGGCTCTAACTTCCGCTTCGAGAATCGGTGTTGGCAGTCCCGCTTCGAGAACGTAGGTGACCACCAGGGCTTCCGCCCGCGCGCCAGACACCGCGAGGTCGTTCACGGTACCGTTCACAGCGAGTTCACCAATGGAACCGCCAGGAAAACTCAACGGATTTACCACAAAACCATCCGTCGTGATCGCAACCTTGGTGCCGCTGATGTCGACGTGCGCAGCATCTCCGAGTGGGCCTGGCCTGGCGCCAAAAAGCAGGGGAGCAAAAAGGCCTTCAACGAGCTTGCGGCTGGCTTTGCCTCCGGCGCCGTGTGCCATCTCGATTTGCGGGTCGCGGAACCGCGTGGGCGCAGATTCGGCAAGCACGGCGGCCGGAGCGCTTACGCGCTCAGGCTCAGACTTACCATTGCCGCCTTGCGGTGTTCGTAATTGTGATAAGCCGCGCATGATCCTTCCGATGAGACCATGAGTGCGCCGATAGGATGCTCCGGCGTGCACTCCCGGCCAAACAGTTTACATTGATGCGGTTTCAGCACGCCCTTCAGCACTTCTCCACACTGCGCCGCTTTCGGATCGGTAACCCGAATGCCGGGCACTTCGAAGCGTTGCTCAGCGTCAAATTCGGCGTACTTGTCGTTGACGCGCAGCGCCGACTGCGAGATGAAACCCAGACCGCGCCACTCAAAATAAGGACGCAACTCGAACACCTCGGCCATCGCACGAAGGGCGGCGCGGTTGCCTTCCAACGGAACTACGCGCTTGTATTGATTCTCAACTTTGGCTTCGCCCGCCTTCAGTTGGCGCAACAGCATGACGATGGATTGCAGCATGTCCAGCGGCTCGAAGCCAGAAACGACGATCGGCTTTTGTTCGTTCTGCGCGATCCACTCGTACGGACGGCAACCGATGACCGTCGAAACGTGTCCCGGCCCAATGAAAGCATCGAGCCGCATGTCGGGAGAATCCAGAATCGCGCGGATCGCGGGAATAATCGTAACGTGATTGCAGAAGACCGAGAAGTTGCGGATGCCTTCGGCCTTGGCACGCATCATGGTGAGCGCTGTAGACGGCGCGGTCGTTTCAAAGCCGATAGCAAAAAACATTACGTGCTTGTCGGGATTGAGCCGGGCCAGCTTCAAAGCGTCCGAAGGCGAATACACGATACGAACGTCCATGCCCCGGGCCTTGTGTTCGAGCGGGCTTCCCTGAGTTCCAGGGACGCGCATCATGTCGCCAAAGGCGGCGAAGATAACACTCGTGTCCTGCGCGATCGATAGACCGTCATCGATTCTTCCCATCGGGAGCACGCATACCGGGCAGCCTGGGCCGTGAATCAATTCGATGTTTTCGGGAAGTATATCTTTCAAGCCGAAGCGATAGATGGCGTGAGTGTGTCCGCCGCAGACTTCCATCATGCGATAGTGACGTTCCGTCCCGGCGAGGCGGCGAATTTCATCAGCCGTCTTCGAAATCAGTTCGGGTTCGCGGAACTCATCGACGAATTTCATGCGGCTCCGTTTCTTTGGCTTGAGCTTAGTCTTGAGGAGGTGGGCGTCAACTCACGTCCTCCAGTCCATATCCCTGGACTTCCTGCATCGCGCCGTCGATCTCTCCCAGCATCCTAAGCGTACTCATCTGGTCGGCGGCATCCTGCTCGCTGATCTTGCTCATCGCAAATCCAACGTGAATCAGCACCCAGTCGCCGGGCACCGGCTTGTCTTCCAGCAACAGGCCCAGATCAACCTTGCGCCTCACGCCGACTACATCCACGAGCGCGGAATCCTGATTGTCGGGAGAAATCTCGACGATCCTCCCTGGTATGGCTAGGCACATTGTGCATCCTCCGGCGGCGTCATGATTTGGTCCATCTGGATCCATCTTCGACGGTCCTGCGCACCACTGAGCAAGTCACGCCTGCCTACGGGCGGAAATAATAAACGACAACTTGAGCTCATCCTTCAGCTTAATGGTTCCCCCAACCGCGGAAACCGGGCGAATCTCGTAGTCGCTCTGGAGAATGGAAAAGTCTCCAGTGGCCCGTAGAACGTCACCCTTGAGCGTCACCGTGGCCGCGACCGGCTGGCTGCGCGTGACCCCGCGCAAAGTCAATTCTCCGTCCAACGGAACCGAATATGACCCCTCGCTTATTTTCTGCACCGAGGAGACTCGAGGGCACTCGTAAATGATTTCGGGATAGCTATCAACCTCCAGAACGTCGTCGTGCATTTGGCGTTCCATTTCCCGGCGGTCCTTGTTGCTGATATCGTCGGTAACCGTTGACGAAGCTGCCTGGATCACGAGCCGCAAAGATGCATCTTCGAGAGTGCTGGAAGAAAACTGCACCTCGCCCTGGAAGTCCGGAATTGCAATCGTCGGGCTATGGCCAAGCACCGAAAGCACGCCGGTGGCAAAAGCCCGGACAGTAAAAGTACTCCCCTTGGCATCAATCAAATATCGAGCCGTCGTCGCCGGCGGCGTTTCTGCTATAGACAAACGGATGCCCCCCTCACTCTGATGCAGATCTGCGTGTGCTCAACTAAGGTCCTCTAATTCCGCCTTTAATGCCGCCTTCACATTGCCCGCAATTTCAAATAGCGGTCCAGATCCGGCAGGGCGGCGGTCGCCAGATCGCCGACTCCGAACTGTCCGAGATACTTCTTCGCGATCGGATTGGAAAGAATCAGCCCCGCTCCGAAAACGATAAGCGCCACACCGCTGAGCATGAATAGCGTGTCTCTGTCACCCGTTCCATTACCATTTTCCATTGCCACGGTAGTCTCCTTTTGATCGCAGGATATTTACTGGGTTGAAGCCGGCCTACGTTTGTCTAGAATCTTGCTGATTGCCGACTCCACCAGCTTGACCGCCTCATCCACGGCAGCCTCGACTGGCGCACTGAGTCCCATCTGACCTTCTTCGCCTCCGAGAGTTTCCGGTTCGCAGCCGACGAGCAGCACATTCTTCACTTCGATGTTCATCGCACGGGCCATGCGCAGCACGCTTACCGGATTCATCGCATGGGCCTCAACCACGGCCTGCGGAGCTTCCGGATCGTCCAACGCTTTTAAATCCGGCTCAATGACGTACAGCGTTCCCGGCGCCGCGCCGCGCGGACAAGCGTCGACCAGGATCGTGGTCTTATACCCGTCTTGCAGCGCATAGGCCAAGTCGAAGCCGCGAATGCCAAAGTCGGCCACGCGCACGGCTTCCGGCAGCTTCACGTTCGCGAGGCGGCGAACCACCTCCACCCCAAACGCATCATCACCCAGAAAAATGTTGCCGATACCGGCGACTAGAATTGTTGGTTTCTGCACGACAGAAATCTGCGGGAACTCGTCAAGTGAGAGCGGCTCAACTTCTTGCGCGTCGAAGAAGAAGCGATGACCCGGTTGGCGGAGCAAACCCATATCCTTGCCGGGATCGTTATCCAGAACTACGCAAACGTGCTGCTTGCCCTCGTAATCCTGTTCGATGCACTCGATGGTCGCGATCTGTCCGGTGAGCGCGATGTCCATCACATCGCCGCCTGGGCGCGGACGCAGGCGGACGCGACTTCCAGTTCTCACTTCGACTCCGGAAATTTCCAGATGATCGAGAGGAGTTTTTTCTTCGAGGAGTTGCCATTCCCATTCGTTCATTGGCTCTCCTTCCCAACCGGGCGCAGTCCGCGCAGAACTCCGTGCAGCTTCATCAGATGTTCCACTGGCATGGTCTCTGTGCGCTCCAGCATTTGCCGGGCGCGCTCGTCCGACTGGCTCATCTCGCGTTTCTCATCGTCGGTGAGAGTCATGATTCGCAAGGAGAGAATCTCGTCAATCTCCGTGCCGTCGAACAGGTCTCCGGCGCTTTCCGGTGCGATCTGCGGATAGTCGTAGAGAATGATCGGGGAAGAAAGCATGGTGTCGCATTGTCCTTCTTCTCCGACGAGGACGGGCCAAGCGCCGATGTTCTTGCAGCTGGCGGCCATCTCGGTAAGGGCCTCCGGAGGCGCAAGCAGCGAAACAAATCTTCCATCTTGGACGCCGAGGACGGTGTGCGTCGAGACGAGAGAGATCAACAACGCGTCCTCGCGACTGGCCTGCTGGGCGGAGGCAAAAGGCGTTCGGTTACGGATGCATATGCTGAGCTTGAATAAGTCATCTCCGACGCGCTCGACTCTCGTTTCGATCATTCCTTGCAGCGCGCTTTGCTCTCGGATAATCACGCCTGTGACCGGCCCTTTTCCACCCCGCAGATATTCAAATTCCTTGCCTACGGGAAATATGAACGACTGGGACACCGGCGCCTGAATAAGTGCGTCAAGATTGCATACTGGCGAAATTACTTCGCGCTCCACCGCTTCCTGCCAGTGCTGGTAGACGCGGCCATTCACCGCGAACTTCTCCACCCTGCGGAATTCTGGTGTTTCATCCGGCGACAATTCGCTCACAGGACAGACTAGCTCGCCCACCGAGCGCGCCACTAGTTGAAGAAAACGCACTCGAAGTTCAAGCCCGGTCAGCGAACTGCCCTCGACCAGGCACTCGGTCTGCATGGTCCAGGCCTCGGTGCCGTTCTGCGCTTCGCTGTAAGACTGCGGGCAGAGTACGCCGAAGTTCCAGCGCTGCTGATTTTTCACCGACGATGGACGGTAGGGATAGAGCATGTATCCCTCATACAGCACAGCTTTCGCGATCTTGTCGACGGTCGCGAGATTCATCACATCACCTTCTCTTCAACCGGCAGTATGCTCTCCAGCACTTCTTCCCAGGTGGGGATGCCGTGCTGCACTTTGTATTGATAAAGGTGGTCGAAGGCTTCCTTCTGCAAGCACAGCCAGGCGCTGTTGGGATAGTAGGACTCCATCATGTCGCGCCAGATTTTTACCGGAAACTTGAAGCGGGCTTCCTTATCCCAGGAAATGGGCGCGACTTGCAGTCCGCCGTCGGGGCAAGCATAAAAGACAGTGCCGCTGAACTGAACGCAGACCGGGACTTCTCCTTCCGACAGGCCATTGAAGTACTTCGTAGCCGCCACATTGAAATCGAAGGTGCACGGCACGGGAAGATCGAAGAGAGTCGCTCCCTTAAAGGAAGGCACAACGAGATTCGCGTGAGTCCACAAAAGACTTCGCAGGGTCTGGCCCCAGCGGCTGGGCTCGCCAAACAGGTCGAGCAATCGCTCCTGATCCTCTGCCGTATATTTGCGACGCGTCACTTCGAGTTGGATCTGGCAGCGCAAAGCTACCGTGTGGATGGTCTGCTCTGGATCTGCACAATTCAAACGAAGTTTAAAGGCCAGTAGAGGTGTTGCCGCATTGGCGACAACTTCGGCTCCCTCAACTTTAAAGCCCAGATCAGGCATGAAATTCCTCTCCCACGCCGGAGAGCTCTTTGTGATCAGCGGAGACCTCGACTGATCGCTCCTTCATGCTCTTGAAGAACTCGCCCAGTTCCTTCCACACTTCCGCGCCACCGGAGAGACCTTTCCAATGCAGGCGAATCAGGCCGACGAGCTTGTAGCATTCGTCGATGGGAAGCAGGTAGTACTCCGCTGCCGAATATCCTCGCGAATAGCCCAGACGGTTGACCAGCAGTCCCTCCACGTCGGACTCCATTTCGTTCAGAACCGGGTTGCGAGCTACGATGGCGTTCCAGGATTCCAGCGCTAGTAGAGACTCGGTGGCTCCCGCGGGACTCGGATAAAGCGCGATGACGCGATCCTCAAGACTGCTCCGGAAGAAGAAGGCCATATTGATGGGAACCATTAAGCCATTCCACTCGGCGTCGGTGAGATTGAAGCCGGGAAGCGAGCGCACTCGCCGCGGCACGCGCTTGAACTTCACTCCCTGTCCGCTGAACAAAAGCGCGCAAGCGTCGCAGGTGCACAGAAGTTTGCGCTGCGCCACTTCGATTAAGTGCGGATGATCGGTGCGCAAACCCAGGCTGCACAACTCGCAACGTTCAAGCGGCCTCTCGCGGCGCGCAAACTGGCGCAGCGTTCCAAAGCCGTCGGCCGGTTCTGTGAATTGTCCAGAACTCATGATTTCAAAATCCCAATATCTTCCCGCCGCATCTTTTTAATCCGTGCCGCGTGGTTCCATGGCCATCGGCGATGCGCTCATCAACTTATCCAAACCGACAAACCCAGACGCCGGCTTCTCTTCAGGTCCCTCAATGGCCAAGGATGTCAAGTCCGGCGCGGCGTCGTACATGGCTCCCTCCAGCGTGGCTTGCACGGTTTTCGCGGTCGAGCCGCAGGTATGCGAACCAGTTTCAACGCGCAACCGGATCGCACCATCGTTCACGCCGAGCAGTTCGACTTCACAACCTTGTTTACGCAATTGCGGTCCAATCCGGTCTACCGCCTTCACCACGCGGCTTTCGAGATCTTCGGGATGCAGGCCGTAAAGAATCAGAACGCTGCTCACCAGCGAATCGCGCCCCAGTCGGTCGATAATGTTCATGCCCGGCTCTCCGGCCTCGGCGACGATGTCGAGCGCCTTCTCCAGCGCCGCACCGTGCAAATCCATCAGCGACTGCACCAGATTTTTAGTAGCAGCACGCACCACGGGATCGGCAATCGATTCTATTTTCTGAACTAGCCCGCCGATCCGCTGGATGTCTTTACGAAAGTCTTTACCTTCGGTCACAACGCTCCTTGTCAAACTCTTATCGTCAAACTCGTTTTCGCCGGACAATCTCAAACGATTAAAAAGGAGTGAGAGCGCAGTTTCAAGACGCCAGATGCGTCACATCGAGCATCAGTGGCGATTTCTAACAGCTACCCCTCTCACTCCTAATCAAACGCAAATCAGGTTCAAGGTTGGAGACCAAACATGGGAGAATGATGCGTCTCCA
This sequence comes from Candidatus Sulfotelmatobacter sp., assembly GCA_049515395.1. Classification (GTDB taxonomy): domain Bacteria; phylum Acidobacteriota; class Terriglobia; order Terriglobales; family Acidobacteriaceae; genus Sulfotelmatobacter. The sequence goes on from JBEKUD010000054.1 coordinate 9,891, forward strand.
GCACCTTGCCGTTCCCTAGATACATATGCACGCCGCACGGCAAACAAGGATCGAAGCTGCGCACTGCGCGCATGATATCAATTCCCTTGAATTTGTCCGGCCCGTTCTCCTCAAAAATGGGCGTGTTCTGCACCGCGTCCTCGTACGGGCCCGGAGTGCCGTAAATATCGCGTGGATTGGCATTCCAGGGCGTCGGTGGATACGGATGGTAATTTGCGATCTTGCCTTCCTTAATTACTACGTGATGCGAGAGCACGCCGCGAACCGCTTCGTGGAAGCCACAGCCAATCGCTTCCTCCGGTACTTTGAACTCCGTCCAGGTTTTGGTGTGTCCAGCGTGTAACTCCGCCAGCGCCTTTTCCATGAAGGTCAAAGCGGCGCAAGCAGCATACACCTGGAAGTAGGTCCGTGCCCGGTCGCGCTCGATGGCATTGCTCCACTTGGGAATCTTCCATTCGAACTCGACCTCAGGCAGCGAGGTGGTCTTCGGCAAATACATCTTGACGCTGGTACCAGTAGCTTTGATGTATCCGATATCCACCAAGCCGGCCAGCGCGGTTGCCCAGAGGCGCGCGATCGGACCGCCCCCGGTGTCCATCGCCAGATGATCGCCCGTCCGCTTGTCGAGCCAGCGCGGCGACATCACCCAGGTGTACTTGCCGCCGAAGTCGCGCTTCTGCGGGCGGGGTATCGTGGTCTGGTTCCAGGGATGATTCTTGTCCACTGGGTTTCCGAGAGGATCTGTCTTGACGAAGACCTGCGAATTCTTCCACTCGTCGTAATACGAACTGCCGAGCAAAATGCGGATGTTCAGGTTGATGTCCACGAGATCCGTGGTCACCAGCTTGCCGTCCACCACGATGCCGGGAGTGACGAACATCGAGCGGCCCCAGTTCGTCATGTTTTTGTAGGTGTAGTCGCAGACATCGGGATCGTTAAACGAGCCCCAACAGGCCAGCAGCACACGACGGCGTCCGACCTCTTCGTAGCCGGGAAGGGCCTGGTAGAAGAAGTCGAACAGATCGTCGTGGAGCGGGACTACTTTCTTCATGAACTCGACGTATTTCATCAGCCGGACCAGGTAGTCCGTAAAGAGCTGGACAGTGGGTACGGTGCCGACGCCGCCCGGATACAACGTAGACGGATGAACGTGGCGGCCTTCCATCAAGCAGAACATCTCGCGCGTCATGCGGCTCATGACCAACGCTTCGCGATAGAACGATCCGGTAAACGGATTCAGCGCGGTCATGATGTCGGCGACAGTGCGGAAACCGTGCAGATTGGAGTGCGGAGCCGCCGTCGATTGCGCTTTCGCCCAGACCGTGGGGTTCGTCTCCTTGACCATCTGCTCGCAGAAATCCACGCCGACCAGATTGTCCTGGAAAATGTTGTGATCGAACATGTACTCGGCCGCTTCTCCGAGATTGACGATCCATTCCGCAATCGGAGGCGGTTTGACGCCGAACGCCATGTTCTGTGCGTAGGTGGCGCAGGTGGCATGGTTGTCGCCGCAAATTCCGCAGATGCGGCTGGTGATGAAGTGAGCGTCGCGCGGGTCTTTGCCTTTCATGAAAATGCTGTACCCGCGAAAGATGGACGAGGTGCTGTGGCACTCGACCACGTGGCGATTCTCAAAGTCGATCTTGGTAAAGATGCCTAGGCTGCCCACGATCCGAGTGATCGGGTCCCAGTTCATTTCCACCAGATTTCCCTTTTTGCCGGGAATATCTTTTGTCGGTGCGGTAATCGTGCTCATTCGATCGCTCCTTTTTGTCTTCTCAGTGGAAATCTTTCAACTAACTCTCAACTTAATAAGATCGTGGATGGTACCCGGTGCTCAGTTCCGGGCGAGGATGACGCCACTTGGGCTCTTTGTTGACGGTGGCCTGAGTCATGGAGCGCAAGGCGCGAATCGCGCGGCCATAGGCTCCAACGGCTGCGCTGGAGACCTTCGCCCCCGGTGGTTCATCCATGAATGGCATGAACTTATCCGGAAAGCCGGGCATGGTGCAGCCGATGCAGATGCCGCCTACGTTCGGGCAGCCGCCGATTCCCGCCATCCACCCGCGTTTGGGAACGTTGCAGTTCACCACCGGGCCCCAGCATCCAAGCTTCACGATGCACTTCGGAGAGCCGTATACTTCGGCGAAATCGCCCTGCTCGTAGTAGCCAGCGCGATCGCAGCCTTCGTGTACGGTCTTGCCGAACAGCCACGTCGGACGCAACTGATCATCGAGCGGAATCATGGGCGCGAGTCCTGCTACCTGGTAAAGCAGGTACAGCACGGTCTCCATAAAGTTGTCAGGTTGCACCGGGCATCCTGGAACATTCACGATGGGCAGGCCCGCTTTTGATTTCCAGTCCCAACCAAGGTAGTCCGCGAGACCCATAGCGCCGGTGGGATTGCCTTCCATGGCGTGAATTCCACCGTAGGTGGCGCAGGTGCCGCAGGCGACCACCGCCAGCGCTTTAGGCGCAAGGCGATCAATCCACTCGTTGGTGGTAATTGGCTGTCCGGTTTTTGGATCGGTTCCGAGGCCGGCCCAATAGCCTTCCTTCTTTATCTTTTCGTTTGGAATCGAACCTTCGACGACCAGCACGAATGGCTCGAGCTGTCCCTTCTCGGCCATGTACCAGAATTTCAGAAAATCGTCGCCGTTCTCATAGGCAAGCACTGGATTGTGAAGGTGCACCTTGGGAAGCCCCGGGATTGCTCCCAATAGAACGTCCTCGATGCTGGGTTGAGTAGCTGCAGTGACCGAAACCGAGTCTCCATCACAGCCCAGACCGGCGGTGATCCAGAGTATGTGTACCTCCGCGACAGGCGATGGTTTTTGCGTAACCCGACCGTACGGAACTGTTTCCGCTGCCATAACTGCGTTCTCCTCTCACACTCGCCTCGCCAGGAACGGAGGCTGAATTCGCCGCAACAGAAATCGCACAGGGAGAACGACCTCTGAGAAGCAGTTCTCTGCGTTCTCCGAATCGCTGCCCGAATCGGAACTTTGTGCGGCGTTAGAATCAATCAATCTCGGGTGAGCCTACAAGCGGGAGCACCACTTTTTCAGTTCCGTGGTATCACTATTTTTTCTATCGGGGAATCCCTGAGTGAGCTTCGTGGAATGACTAGCGAGAGTGCACGGGGCGGAGGAAAGAGTTGTGGTTAGGCAGATACTTCTACGCGATGTTTTCGTTCATATTCCACTGAATGGCGTGCTGCATGAGTTCGCGGGAGCTGCGCAGCGACAACTTTTCCTTGATGTGGGCCTGATAGGATTCGACGGTCTTGATGCTGAGATGAAGTTCTTCGGCTATCTGCCGGGTTCCGTGCCCCTCTCCGATCAACCGGAACACTTCCAGTTCGCGGTCGCTGAGATCGGCGATGGAAGAGTTCCGCAGAGTGCCGGAGCCGGTGATGTAGTGCTTGAGCATCTTGTTGGCGATGCGGTCGCTCACATAAATCTCACGGCTCAGAATGCGGCGCACCGCGACCAGCACTTTTTCGGTGGCCTCCTGCTTCATGATGTAGCCGTTGGCGCCGGCTCGGAGGGCTCGCTCCGCGTAGATCGATTCATCGTGCATCGAGAGGATCAACACCGGTAGAGTGGGATGAGTCGTGCGAATCGTTTTCAGCAGGTCGAGGCCATCGGGGCCATTCAACGAGATGTCCACGATCAGCACATCGGGCCGCGCCGAGGCCAGCACGTGCATGGCACCCATCGCTTCTTCAGCTTCGCCACAGACCACCAGATCGGGCTCCCGGTTGATGAGCAGCGCCAGGCCCTGACGCACAATGGGGTGGTCGTCGACCACCAGGATTCTTTTCCTGGGAACGGCCTGATTCTGCTGGTTCTGCGCTTTGGAGGTCGCGCTCATGCTTCACTTCATTCCTTCCTCACAGCCCGAGGCAACACCGGAAATAAACAGGTCACTATCGTTCCGCCGGTTGGGAGGCGCTGTACCTCAAGCGAGCCTCCGACCACCCTGGCCCGGTAATTCATCAGGTGAAGCCCCATTCCCTTGTTGCCGGGAACAATGCTGCCGATGCCGCAACCGTCATCCTGAATTGTAAGCGCTCCCTGATGTTCGTCGGCAGCCAGGCGAATGACGATCTGGTGGGCGTGACCGTGCTTGATCGCGTTGTTCACCGCTTCCCGGGCAACATGATACAGATGCGTGGCCACCGTGTCGTCGTGGATCAGCACTGGAGTGAAACACTGGAACCGGCAGCTTATCCCGAATAAATCCTCCACCTCGCATGCCCACTGCTGCAAAGCCGACATCAACCCCTGCGCGTCCGATACCACGGGAAGCAATCCGCGCGCCAGTTCTCGCGTCTTGTTAATCGCCTCATTCACCAGGCTCACGATCTTAGCCGCGTCGCCAGCCTCAGGCAGATTTTTTTCCATCAGCTTTTGTTCCTGCACTTTGCTCATGAAAGCGATGCCGGTTAGATGCTGGCCCAATCCATCGTGCAGATCCTGCCCAATGCGGCGCTGCTCCCGCGCGCTGATCTCCAGAATTGTTTTCTCCAGCTGTTTGCGCTCCGTGATGTCGCGAATTGCGCTTGAAACCAGCACGCCCTCTTCCGTTTCGAGCGGGCTGAGGCTGATTTCCACGGGGAATTCATGCCCGTCCTTATGCAAGCCGTAGAGCTCTTCGCCGGCAGCTCCCATGGGACGCACTCGTGGCTCATGAAAGAAACGCTTGCGGTGTTCGGGATGCTTGTGGCGCAGACGCGCCGGCACCAGCATTTCCAGTGGCTGCCCCAGTAGCTCTTCGCGCCGGTAGCCAAACAATTTTTCTACCTGCGCGTTGACGAGGACAATCCTGCCATCCCGATTGACGACCACGACCGCGTCGGGCGCGGCTTCCAGCAATCCGCGGAACTTGGCCTCCGCCTGTTTGCTGACGTTGCGTTCTTCCTGCAACGCTTCTTCGGTTCGCTTCAAATCGGTGATATCAAAACCCACACCGTGAATAAACCAGGGCTCGCCGTCCTCCTTGCGGATCATCTTCGCCTCGCAATGAAACCACAAAATTCGGCCATCGCGCGCAACCACACGATAGGCAGACCGGAGTGGGTTGCCGGTAAGAAACATCTCGGCTGCTTCCGTGCTCCAGCGCTGCTTGTCTTCAGGATGAATGTGGCTGTACCACCGGATCGGATCCTCCAGCCACTCTTCCTGGGAGAAACCGAGGGCGGCTTCAATCTGCGGGCTGACATAGGCCTCGCCGATGCCGCGATCTAGATAAGCCATGAACACAACTGCGGGGATCTGCTCGACCAGCGCGCGATACCGAGCTTCAAGATTCGGTAGTTGCCCTTCATCTGGGAGTTGTGAGTCCGATGACCATGCCTGGTCCGGCCGTTCCGGCGGATACACTACGCGTCTGGCCGTTGCGGGATGGTGGTGTTGGCTGAAGACTGCGGCAAGGCCCTGAAGGATCTCCTCAGCCTGCGACGGATTCAGGTCGGGCTCGGCAACCGTTAATGCACTACTCCTTTCCGCGTTTGATCCCGGCTCTTTCATCGCAATACGCATTCCGACCTTATGAATTCCAAAGCATCAAAGCTCCCAAACTCAAAACGACGTCAAAAGCGACGGATAACAGTGTCCGCTCCGCTCCACACTAGCGAGTCCGCCTCCGCCAACTGGGCTCCTTGTTCAGCGACGACTGCGTGAACCGGCGCAAGGCATGAATAGCGCGTCCGTAAGTTTGCACCGCAGCCGACGACAAAAGAGAACCCGGCGGCTGATTCATGAAAGGCATGAACTTGTCAGGAAAGCCCGGCATCGTACAACCGATGCAGATGCCGCCAACGTTGGGACATCCGCCAATCCCGCCCATCCATCCACGTTTTCCAACGTTGCACTGCACCACCGGCCCCCAGCATCCCAGCTTCACAATGCACAGCGGAGATCCGTACTCCTCCGCAAACTGCGCCTGTTCGTAGAATCCGCCGCGGTCACAACCTTCATGCACGGTATTGCCAAAAAGCCACGTTGGCCGCAAGGCCTCATCGAGCGGAATCATCGGTGCGCGTCCCGATGCCATGTAGAGCAAATACAAAAGTGTCTCCATGAAGTTATCCGGCTGCACCGGACACCCCGGCACACACACGATGGGAATCTCTCCCTTCGACGTCCATTTCCATCCCAGGTAGTCGGGAAGGCCCATGCATCCCGTCGGGTTGCCTTCCATGGCGTGAATGCCGCCATAAGTAGCGCAGGTTCCGGCTGCCACCACAGCCCAAGCGTGGGGAGCGAGGCGATCGATCCATTCACAGGTGGTGATCGGCTGACCGGTCTTCGGGTCCGTGCCCAAGGAGGCCCAATAACCCTCCTCCTTATTATCCTCGTTCGGAATGGAGCCTTCGACGACCAGAATGAAGTTTTCCATCTTCCCTTCGGCGGCTTGATGGAAGGGCTTCATGAAGTCGTCCCCGTTGGCCAGGGCGAGGAAGGGATTGTGCAGGGTCACTTTCGGAATCCAGGGAATCTGTCCGAGCAGTATATCTTCGATGCTGGGCTGGGTGGCGGCAGTCATCGCGATCGTGTCCCCGTCACAGCCCAAGCCAGCGGTGATCCAGAGGACATCGAGTTCAGGGATCGTACCCTGAGTCCCCGGGCGAATTTGGGCAATCACCATTTTGACTTCTCCCCAGATTCGACTTCCCCTCAGAGCCCGCGGCGATTCCTTCCTCTCAAATCGAGCTCAGAACTCCTCACGGTAAAGTACCACGATAGAGTCCTCACCGGCATTTTAGCGGTTTGAAAGGGAGATCGTATGGATGAAACTTGTCGACGGTTCCGAATTTTGTAGGTTTTCTGTCGATCACGTAGAGATTGCGTGGACACCTGCCTTCTGGGCATCGTAACCGGAGGGCAGACTTGACGCGGTCCAGAAGCCGTTTGGCCGGGCATCCGGTCGTTCCCGAGGCTCGCAGCGAAATCGTAGGCGGGCTTTCTATAGCGCTGGGCAAGGGAAGGAACTCAAACGCCGTTTCTTCCCCTGCGACCCCATCCTCGTTGGGACCGCATGACCCGGACAGGCACCCTTATTAATACAGGTGGGGCCAAATGTGAGTATCAAAGTGGCCAAATCAAGTTGTCAAACGCATGGAAGATCTCAAGTCTTTCAACGAGTTCCTTGAGAGGCGGTTTGCGGGTCACGAAGGAAGGCTTACTATCTGATGTCAATTCACGAACACCTGCCGCCACGGGCAAGGAAACAACTGAAGGAAGTGGGATGGGCGAACGGACTGGAGCTAGCCAAGCTGGCCAGGAGGGACCGGCAGCACTTCGATTGTGCAACCTGGTTGCACCGGGCACGGGAGATGCCCAAAGAGCAGTTCAAGCAGGAAGTCGAAAGGGAACTGACTGGAAAGGAACCCGAGCCGTGGGAGGTGATCTATTTCAAACAATTACCGCCGGCAGAATCGTCCCGAGCAGGCAGCGGGCCGGCACGGGAATCCCCTCCGAAATGGGAGGACTGAAGAGCATCCTCCCGGGATCAGGACAATAAGACGGTCTTGCGTTCGTTTCGTAATTGCAATTCATCCATGACCGTCGGGCAGGGGTTCGGGTGCTTCGGTGCTACCCGGAGCTGGGTCGACCATCCCGGCCTCGGCGTGAATGCCAGCACCCACAGCGACATTTTCTAGCATAGCATGTTCATCCTCACATTACTTGTCAATGACTGGCGTCACGTCATGGTTGCGCGTCGTTGCAAATGCGTGCGCGCCCGTCTCCCGCATTGTGAAAAGATCTGAAGCCGCGGTACTGGCAGAATCATCCCCGCCCGGCTTCGCGGGATGATCCCCGGAATGGCGCGCAAATATCTCGTTAGCTACGATTACCGCGTCCGCGAATTCTTCTCTGTCCGCGTCGCTTCGAGGATGCCGGCCCAAATCGTCCTCGAAACCAGTTGGGCTCGTCTCGCAAACTTGGGTCTCCTGTGTGCTCTCAGCAACATCATCCCTGACGTTACGCCATTCGGCGTCCGCGGAGACAGTTGGCTTTTGTTTCGTAACATTCCTCAGTCTGCGCGCTCTCAGCATGACTATCCCTTCTGAAATTTGCTTCTGCGTTTTCCCTCCGCCGCGCTTGTAATCTTTCGAGTCTGGCCTCCACTTTATAGCGGTGACGTACGTTGCTGGTCTCGTATCGATTTATGCTGTCCAGCACTTCCTTCGACGGAATTGCCCAACGATCGCGCCGGCCGTTCCTATTTTGTGGTTCGTCCATTTGGATCAGGAATTTTATGGCTTTCAGCCTTTCGGTTTCCTTATCCAAGGCAGCGAGCAGGAGATCTTTGCTCGAGAAGGCAGCGCTGCTCCAATGTTTGGATGGGTTGAGCCATCGGTGTAACTTCGTCGAGACGAAACCGTTGTTCTTGACGTCTTCTTTTGCCTGTTCCACTATCCCGAACAGGAATTTAATACCGCTAGAACTCTCGAGAAGCCAGCGGTGCGCCTCGGTACCAGACCTCCTATTTAGGGTCCATAATTCCCATGCGGCAAGTTCCGGTTCATCCGGCATTGATTTATTCCACGTTACGTCCCCTCTCTCGCATCTGAGAGCACGCGCACTCCGCCAATAAGATACTGCTATCTCCTCCACCAGCAGATCTTCCACAATGTCACTTGGTCTGTAAGAGTCATGCAGGGCTGCCAGAAGTGCATCAAACTCACCTTGATTCTCTCTTAAGGCGCCATTAGTGATGACAACGTCCCTGGTTAGAAGCCCATGTTTCAAAGCATTGCGCGAGCTGTTCCTTTTGCCTTCCGCGGACGTCGGTCCGGTCGAGCGTTGAGCATTCCGGTGATTCGCTTCAATCCTCCTTTGCGAAGTTATTTTTTCGTTTTCACGCAACGAGGTTTCATTTTCGGCTAAAGATCGATATACCATTTAACCCCCCATAGAATGTGGTGTAAGGGCAACGACTACTGCTAACCGTGCCTTTATTTGGATTTAAGGCCCGTTTGATGCGAGTTGAAAAGGTTACGAAAGCACTTAGTAATGAGGGTTGAAGAGATCGGCGCCGACTATTTCCGGGCGGGGAAGCGATCCAGAAGGATGACAAATTTGGAAGGCTTCAAATGAGCAGATTTGTTAACGAGAGACCGTCAGCTCCGTATACTTTTAAAATCTGAAAAAAACCATCACTTTCTGTCAGCGCCCAATCATTCGCTCCAGGAACTTTCGACCTTGTTTCTTGTACGCTTCGGATCCAGCGAAAAGAAAAGCCTCGCAAATCCGAGCCGCGCTTTGTCCTTCGCGTTCCGCAATTGCTTCGATTTCTTTTTTCAGGTTGGACCGCACCCCGAAACTCAGGGGCGTGAAAGCGAGCAGGTTCGCCAAAGAGCTACCGCCCGCCATCGTTATAAAGGTCCGGCCATTGTTGTGCACCGTGGTAGAGGCTAGGATGACTACGCGGTTTTGAAGGACGCGTACGCTGCGATAAAGGCGTATTCGCAATGACCAGCTCACGAGCACCAGGAACCTGGCCGTCCGCTACAACCTGTCCCTTCCGGTTAGTAGCCACTCGATCGTTTTTCCTGATCTTCGTGAAAGCCGAAGAAGTATCTCTGCTCGATCTCGCTCTCTCCCTGCTCGTAACTGGAAAGTTGCTCCTGACTGATCCCGAGTTCTCGGGCAAACTTCGCCTGGATGATTTCAAAACCTCGAAGCTCCCGCAGCCGGCGGCGTTATGATGATCTGCTACGACCGGGATCTCGGTTTGAAACAACCACCTTTGAACCTAGATCGTCTCTCAATGTATGGGCAAAACCAGTTTTTCGAACAAACGACCTAACCTGGTCTGTCTCGACGAAGATCTGTGAACCGGGTATGCCCAGACCATGATCGTAGAAGTCCCCAGGATGAACCTTGCCGACAAAAATTCTTGCGCCCCTCTGAATCTGAAACTGAGTAATGAAACGGCTTGTATTTCCCCACTCCCAAGTAGCCGATAGACCTTCCGCCTCCTTGCGACTTTGGGGCTGTTCAAAAGAAAAGCAGACGCCAGGACGCGAAGGGCTTCCAATTTCGTTTGCGGTACCGCCCCACACGCGATAAGCAGTGACAAGTCGGGACAATTGAACAGGTTGTGGTTCAAACTTGAAGCCTTCATTACGCCAGTTCCAGTTAGATTTCGCATGAGCTGTCATCATCGCCTCCAGGGATATTACTTCAAACTGATACTCAATTGTGTAACCACGAGCTGCAAACTGCGCGTGCTTCGCCAAGCTCTTACAAGTGATGAGGGCCGCGCCATGCGCACGGCCCTGGATGCATCTTTAATGTTTGTAATGTTAGAGTCCCGACGTCCCCGTCAAGTAGCCCAAAGGAGTAGGACACATGCACGGAGATCCTTGAGGAATAGCAACGATCATCGAACAAACCGGACCCGCGAACGTGTAGCAATATGGGGCGGGAATGAATTGAGCCCGGACCAGTTGAGCTCCATCGAAACCATCCATCCGAAGGTTGCGCTCCCAGAGGCTGGATTCGTGGTAATCGGCATGACTCAGACTTGCCGAATCCTGACGGAGCGCGCCTTTCGGGGGCTGATCGTTCGCATCCGTGGCTGTCGCCAGCTTTTCGACAGTAAGAGTTGTGGATACGACCAGCAATACTGACAGAACGTTGCGAGCCAACACTTTACTGGAAATTAAGTTTTTCATCGCCATCTCCTTGATCTTTGGATTGGTTGTTAAAGCCTTCACCTACTAATGCGATTTGGGTTTGAAATTGGGGTCATTTCCCTGTCCCCAAACTGTGACAAATCAAAATGCTCACCTTTTTAGGTAAGTTCTCGGGTGTCATGAATCCCCTGTCCCCTCGTGGGCGTTCGACGAACTTGAGCTATCCCTTTTGCCTTGAGCTGACGTAGAATTGCCAACCAATCACATCCAACACCCCGTTAGGACTAACGACATCAACCGTCAACTTCGAGTTTTTTCATCGTAGATCTCCCCGGGAACGCTTTTTAATCCCTGCCCCACACCTGCTTGCGTGCATTAGCGCGGAAAAGGCGTAAGCAGACGAGAATGCACCGAGGGGCGGTGCGGTGAGTTCCCCGGAGTGCATGGCTTAGTCTTGCTGGCGTATGTGCCCGAGCGACGGCCTTGTGTAACGTTGCCTCCGAATTCGGTTGTACCTCAGGAACTAGGGTAGAATGGCGGACCAGTTAGCATGATGCCGGGCGGAGTTGGAATGAAAAACTGGAGCGATGGCCCCGACCTGCTTGGGGACGCGATCTGGAGTGAGGCTCGGCTTCAAGGAGAGCCAAAAGTAAGCCATGGCGACCCAACACGATAAATGGGAGACAGTGAAGGAGCTGTTTGAAGCCGCTCTGGGGGAAAATGCCGCGAACCGTTCCTCATTCTTGAAAGAACGGTGTCAGGATGCCGGCCTGCGCGCCGAGGTGGAGCGGCTTCTGGCTGAACACGATCAGGCGGGATCGTTTCTGTCCACGCCCGTGCTGGGAGGCTTCCCGCTTGAGGCCGATGGTCCGACAGCGAACCAGAGACTCTCCGAAGGTGAAGTGCTTGCCAAGCGATTCCGTATAGTCCGGTTCATCGCCGGGGGCGGGATGGGCGAAGTGTATGAGGCCGAAGATCTGGAACTGCGCGAGCGTGTAGCAGTGAAGATTATTCGGCCGGAAATTGTGCGTCAGCCCAATGCAGTAACGCGCTTCAAGCGTGAAGTTCACCTGGCTAGGAAGGTTACCCATCCCAACGTCTGCCGGATCTTCGATCTCTTCCGTCACCAGACGGGTGCACACGAAGAAATGGTTTTCATTAGTATGGAATTATTGCACGGCGAAACCCTTGCCGCGCGATTGAAAAAGTGCGGGCGAATGAGCGTGGCCGAGGCCTCGACGTTGGTCGGGCAAATGGCCTCGGCTCTGGCTGCGGCGCATGAGGCGGGAATCGTGCACCGAGACTTCAAGCCGGGGAATGTGGTACTGGTCGGTTCTCCAGGACAGTGGCGAGCAGTGGTAACAGACTTCGGCCTCGCGCTACGGTCGGTGACATGCGACGAAACCGCTTCTCTTTCTAGCGGCCAGGGCCTTATTGGAACTCTCATCTACATGGCACCAGAACAGCTTGAAGGACAGCAGGCCAGTTCTGCATCAGACATCTATTCGCTTGGTCTGGTGATTTTCGAGATGGTCACAGGGGTGCGCCCGTTTCAGGGTGACACGCCGATGTCCGCAGCGGCAAAGCGGCTGGCGGAGGCTCCGCCATCTCCCCGCAAGTTCGAATCTTCCCTGAGCTTCGTGTTCGAGTCGGTGATTCTGAGATGTCTAGCCCGCGATCCTGCCAAGCGATTTGCCAATGCGCAGGATGTTGCCAAGGCGCTGCGCGACGACGTCATACTCCGAGGTGAGGGTTTAAGTGAGCAGCGTGGAGAACCAAGCCGCCTCGAGCTTGCCGGAACGGTTCTTGAAGGTGATGCTTTCATCAGCTATGCCCACATGGACGATTTAGAGCTGATCGAGGGGCACAAAGGATGGGTTGCAAACCTGCATAGAGCGTTGGGGATCCGGCTTGGACAGCTCCTCGGGAAACGACCTGAGATCTGGCGGGATCCCAAGCTTCAAGGCAACGACTCATTTGATGAGATGCGGATCGAGCGACTCCGGCACGTGGCCGCACTCGTATCGGTGGTCTCGCCTCCCTACGTCAAATCAGAATGGGCCCGAAGAGAGCTGGCAGAATTCTGGAAGGCGGCGGAAGAGCAGGGCGGCGTACGTTTTCGCGATAAGGCCCGCATCTTCAAGGTGCTAAAGACGCCCGTCCCTTTTGAAATGCATCCTCCGGAGTTGAAGTCCTTGTTGGGCTATCCCTTCTTCAACGTCGACGCTGACACGGGACGAGTGCGTGAGTTGGACGAGGTGTTCGGACCGGAGGCCCAAAGGGATTTCTGGATCAGGCTGGACGACTTGGCACATGACATCTGCCGCCTACTAGAAATGGTTGAAGCCTCGGGAACGGGGGTCGTCCCGATGGCCGATGCTCAAAAAGCAGTCTTCTTGGCACAAACCACATTTGATCTTCGGGACCAGCGCGAGGCCATCAAGAGGGATTTAGAGCAGCACGGTTACACCGTGCTTCCTGACAAAGCTTTACCCCAAATCGAATCGGAAGTGAAGGGTGTTGTGCGCGCGGATCTGGCTCGATGCCAGATGTCGATTCACTTGGTAGGTAAGAACTTCAGTCTGGTCCCTGAAGGAGGTATGCAGTCTTTGCTGGAGATTCAAAACGAGCTTGCAATCGAAAGAGGTGGTAAGGGGGATTTTTCCCGTCTGTTGTGGATTCCTCTGGGTCTGCAAATTGAGGACGAACGTCAACGCAGAGTCGTCGATCAGCTTCGGATGGACCCGAGAATCTCAAAAGGAGCGGATCTGCTGGAGACCTTTCTCGAGGATCTGAAAACCGTAATCCAGAGGCGGCTCAAAGAAACTCAAAATGCCGCGCCCGCACCATCCCAACCAAGCAGTTCGATGGGTCTGGGCAGTAATCACGCCCGGCTATATCTCATCTACGACGAGAGAGACGCAGAGATCACTTCGCCGTGGGAAGATTTTCTGTTCGATCAAGAATTGGAAGTCATCCGTCCGATGTTCAAGGGCGACGAGGCGGAGGTTCGCGAATATCACGAAGAGAACCTGCGGAGTTGCGACGGAGTTCTTATCCTTTTCGGCTCGGCCAACGAATGTTGGCTGCGCAGAAAGCTGCGGGAACTGCAGAAGAGTCGCGGCTATGGCCGCACCAAGCCAATGACAGCCGTCGCGATTTCTCTGGTGCCTCCGAGAACCGCGGACAAGGAACGCTTCCGGACGCACGAAGCGCTGGTGATCCCTCAATGGGATGGATTTTCCCCCGACCCATTGCAGCCGTTGATCTCGCGCCTGAAAGGCTGAGGTGGTGATGCAACCTGGATCCCGGCTGAATCCTTTTCCGGGCCTTCGTCCATTCGAGCCCGATGAAGACTATCTCTTTTTTGGCCGCGAAAAGGAGATCGACGAACTGTTGCGGCGGCTACGTTCCAACCGATTTCTGTCGGTCGTCGGTACTTCCGGCAGCGGGAAATCGTCGTTAGTCCGCTGCGGTCTCATTCCCTCTCTTTACAGCGGTTTCATGTTGAATGCTGGCTCGAGTTGGCGGGTTGCGACGTTCCGGCCGGGGGAAGACCCGATCGGACACCTGGCTGCGTCTCTTAACCAAGCCGGTGTGTTGGGCACCGATGGAGACCTTGCCGAAACCAACCGAATGCTACTGGAGACAACTCTTCGGCGCAGTACTCTAGGGCTGGTTGACGCCGTTCGGCAGGCGCGAATCCCACCTTCGGACAATCTGCTCGTGATCGTTGACCAATTCGAGGAGCTGTTCCGCTTCCGGCGAAGCCGCCAGATTGAGAACTCCAGAGACGAGGCGGTGGCCTTTGTCAAGCTGCTGCTGGAAGCGGCAGCGCAAAAAGAGGTTCCCATCTATGTGGTACTCACCATGCGCTCAGATTTCATAGGTGACTGCATGGAATATCCAGGTCTGCCGGAGGCCGTCAACGCAGGCCAATATCTAGTTCCGCGCATGACCCGCGACGAGCTGCGTTCCGCCATCACCGGCCCGGTCGCTGTGGGAGGGGGAGCAATCGCCCCGCGCCTGGTTCTGCGGTTGCTCAATGACCTGGGAGACGAACAGGACCAACTCCCCGTGCTGCAGCACGCATTAATGCGAACGTGGGACTATTGGGAACGGCATCGGGGTCCGATTGAGGCTACTGATGTTGCCGACTACGAGGCGGTAGGAACCCTGCGGCAAGCTTTATCGCTGCACGCTGAGGAGGCCTACCTGGAGACTGGCTCCGACACTAACCGGAAGATCACGGAACGGCTATTTAAGGCTCTGACAGACACCTTTTCGGATCCCCGTGGAATAAGACGTCCGGCTTCGGTCAAGGAACTCGCTGCTATCTGTGAGGCGCCCGAACACGAAGTGATCCGTGTCATCGAAGTCTTCCGACAACCCGGTCGCAGTTTTCTGATGCCGCCAGCCACGGTAACTCTCGGCTCGCGATCGATCATTGACCTGTCCCATGAGAGTCTCATGCGGTGTTGGACGCGTTTAGTCACATGGACCGGAGAAGAAGCGGTCAAAGCCGCGACTTATTTCCGCCTTTCGCAGGCCGCCTCATGGTTTGAGCAGGGTACGACAGGTCTGTGGCGAAACCCTGAACTCGAAATTGGCCTACGGTGGAAGCGGCGGGAGGGAGCCACCGCCGCATGGGCCGAACGTTACGACTCATCATTCGTGCGGGCAATGGAGTTTCTGGATCGTAGTGAGCGAGAACAAGCACGGGTTGAGGCCGAGCGGGAACAGGAAAGGAAGAGGGAGCTGAGGCACGTCCAATGGGCCGCTGTTGTCCTGGGAATCATGCTCGTGATAGCTGTGTCCTTAGCTTATGTCGCCTGGAACCAAAAGCACCGTGCTGAGGCCAATCTGAAGCTAGCAAAGACCGCGGTTGATGAGAGTTTGTCGACGGCCGGCCGCCGGCAGGCGCGCGAAGCGGCTGACACTCCGCAGATGGAGGAATTCCGGCAAGAACTGTTGGAAAAAGCAAAGGACTTCTATGTCAACTATCTGGGCAAGCAAGACCCAGGGAGCGAAAAATTTCGCGTCGAAACGGCATTGACGCGAACGAGGTTGGGTGACGTCAATCGCTTACTCGGGAAGTATCAAGATGCAGTGAATGAGTACCAATTAGCTATAACCGAGTTGGAGAGCCAGGCGAAGCAGCATCCCAAGAATCCCGACTACCGGCAAGCGTGGGCCTATGCTTGTAACTGGTTGGGCGAGACGCTGAGGATCTGGCTAGAGGGAAAGCAGAAGCCCTTGCGGTACACCCGAGCGGATGCGGAAAACGAATATGACAGCGCAATGCGCCTGCAGCAGGAATTAGTGAATCAGATACCGGGGAATCCAGGCTACCACCAGGAGCTGGCCCGCACTTACTACAACCGCGGTATTCTGCGTTCTGACAACGGAGATCTGAATAATTCGGAATCGGACTTCCGCCAGGCGATTCGACTGCTCGAGCCCCTGGCGGAGGAAAAAACAGAGTTATCAGCGCAGGAGGAGGTTAATGTCCCGCCGTCCCAAGATTTGGCACGCGTTTACAACAATCTAGCGAATCTCCTGAGGGAGAAAAAAAGACTATCGGAGGCGCGAGAATTCTACGAACGTGCTATTCGAATAGGTGAGGCACTCACCCAAAAAAATCCCAGTAACCGAGAATACAAGATGGAATTGGCGATATTTTACAATAACTTGTCGGCCCTACTGTGGGATGAGAACGACGTCAATTTGGCGAAGCAACGAAACCACCAAGCCACTGATCTCATTGAAGAACTTGCCACGCCCGAACCTCAGCTGGAAGGTGAAAGGGCGAAAGCTTTCATGCTCTACGGCTTGATAAATCAGTTACAACATCCCGAATTCCACGTGATGTACACACATCTGGGCGATCTCTATGTGGACGCCGCCCGGAACAGTCTGCATTCAGGTTCCATCGCAGATGCTCAGGACGCCCTTAAGAGCCTGTCACGTCTGCTGCCGGAACTGGTGGAACCAGACCGAAGCCGCCTCGCCAAGGCCTATGACGATTTGCAAAGAGAGTTCCTCGAAAAACGAGTCCAGCGTAAATAGTGCTGCACTCTCAAAAGGAGCGAACAATGACGCGAGTGGTTCTGTTGATGCTTTTCCCGTTGACCGTTGCTGCGCAGGAGAAGGGGGCCAACCCAGTCATAAATCAGCTGAGGATGGCCGTCGTGGTGCAACAGAGCGCTCTTCCCGCGAGCTCTTATGGCGATTCCTCTTTTGAACCGGGTATCAGCACTTTGCCCGCATCCCAGCAGGCTCCGAAGGTACCGCCCGAGCAGAAAAGCAGGCCAACTCCGTCCAAGAAACCACAAAGCGAGCCCACAAAGCCGAGGATTCCAAGTAGCATGGTCGGTTACATCGACAATGCCATTGTCGGATCTCAGATCCGCATTCGCTTCGACGCAGCCTTTCACAACGATGCTCCAGATCGGGCGGAGTTCTTCTATGCACAATGCTCTTGTATTCCAAACGGACCCGGCCCGAACCCCGTTGTAGCTGACCTGAATTTCCAGCAACTTTACTTGCATGGCGAGTTTGCACCGACAAAGCGATTTTCATTTTTCACCGAGGTTCCGGTGCGTTGGATTCAGCCTAATGTCATTGCGGCCCCTGGAACGCCCAATTTGACGAACGAGGGTGGGATCAGTGACTTGGCAGCTGGGTTTAAGCTTGCCGCGCTTGCATCCTCCGATCGGTATCTCACTTTTCAGCTCCAAGCCTATTTCCCTTCCGGGAATGCTTCTATAGGGCTCGGCACACACCACTACAACGTCGAGCCGGCACTGCTCTACTACCAAAGGCTTTCAGATAGGGTAGCGCTGGAAGCGCAAGTAGGGGACTCGCATCCGATCGGAGGATCTACCTGTCTGCGACCGGGACAACTGTCCGCTTCTCTTACTCCTCCTGCAGGCGATTCCTGTAATACCGGCTTAACGCCAGCGCAGCCGCCCAACTCTGAAGAATTCGCAGGCGACGTCCTCTTTTACGGCGTGGGCCCGAGCTATGTTCTCTATCGAAGTGAAAACGTAAAGATCGCGCCTGCGATTGAGCTGGTCGGATGGAGGGTGCTGGGTGGGTTTGAGACCAAAAATGTGGCGGTAAAAACCGCTCCTGGTATGTCTTCCGGATCCGACGACATCCAGGAAGCTGTGAGCGCAGAAGGTACCAACATCGTGAACCTAAAGGTGGGTGCGCGCACGGCCGTGGGCGCCCACAGCTCTTTCTATGTCGGGTATGGGCATCAGTTGGCGCACGCTGTTTGGTACAAGGAGATCGTCCGCGCTGAATATCGTTATTCCTTCTGAGGTGTGTCCAATAGAATCACGCCATCGAGATTGCCGACCTGCCCGACGGGACCACGCGGAAGGGGTCGTTCCCGGCAACATCAAGTCCGCGAAGACAAAGCGAGCGACTCTTTTTTAGAACACGACTAAGCCGCGTCGTTATTCTCACCGTCCCACTGGACGACTTTGATCATGAAGCGGAGACTCAAATCGGAGATTTGGGACAGGAGGCGCGCACACTCGCGTTGGGGAACAGCTCCTTCAGGAATGAGGAACGCAGTGCTGAATCTTCTGCCAGGGCAACTTCAAACGGCCTTTCGATCGCCCGCCAATTGTCCTTCCATGTTGCCATCGGTTGCTTTAAGCTCTCCGTGCAGCCAAGCCTTGGCCATACTCCAATCTCGCTTCACTGTCTTCGGTGAGATGCCCAGCAACTCTGCAGTCTGTTCCACGGTTAATCCACCAAAAAATCGCAGCTCCACGATTTTGCCTTGCCGCGGATCGCGCTTGGTCAGTCGCTCCAATGCCTCGTCCAGCCTTACGATCTCCAGCGACTGCTCAGGAGCAAACGCCAAAGCCTCTTCCATCGGAACTGGCCTCTTTCCCCCGCCACGTTTTTCCCGCAGATGCCCGCGAGCATAATCGACCAAAATCCTTCGCATAACTTGTGCCGCAATCCCGAAAAAATGCGACCGGCTTTGCCAGTCCACGGAGCGTTGTTCTACCAGCTTAAGATAAGCTTCGTGTACCAACGCAGTAGGCTGCAGGGTGTGATCACCACGCTCTCGCCGCATGTAGCCAGCTGCCAGGCGGCGCAACTCCGAGTACACGAGAGGAATCAGCTTGGATGCCGCCTCTTCATTTCCCTTCGCCAGTTCCGCCAAGAGAACAGTCACATCCTCACGCCCTGGATCCATTCGCCCCACTCCTGTGCCGTCAATTGATCCGCCATTCTAACCCAGTTCCTGTCTGACAACCAGAGATCAATCCCACCACATCGTTCCCGCTTTGCTCGAATTTCATGCTTCCGAACGACGACCCGAGGCTCCGCCGGAACCTCCACGAAGCGCCACCCAATCAGAGTCCCGGCTCAAAGCTGAATCTTCAAGAAAAACACCAAGCGAGGTAAAGATATGCTGGTTCTCGATTCAGTTGAATCAGCTCCACCAGCACGCCGAGTCCGAGGACACAGACGCAGAAGGGTTCGCCGATCTGAAACACTACGCGACCTGGCCCTCTAATTCTGCTGGCAACATGTACGACACATTCTTGACAAGCAGCACGACATTGCCCTGGAACTCCTTCACCGCGTGGTTCAGTCGACGTCGCTCGGCATCAATCGCAGGAACAATGCACCCGTCGCTGCCTTTTGGTCCTGAGCCATGAATGAAGAAGTCGTTGCCTCTTCCGTGCAGTATCGGGTGCGGCGAGAACGGTGAATTTATCGCACGGGCATCGTCTGCCATCATTAGTTGAATGCATTCGCCAAAGGTGTGATGGTGCGCCACATAGTGACAATAATAGTGGCCCGGAGGAAGAGTCCCACCGCGCTGCTTGTAGTTCCCATGTGCATCCTTGACTTCGGCTGTCGTGGCAAAGCGACTCGACAACCTCGTACCTTGATCGTACAGATACTTTTTGGCAAGCGCAGATTGGACACCTGTCTTATGCCCTCGGCTACCGCCCGAATACGCGGTCATGCGAAAGTGCTCACGGCCAACCATTCCTGACAGATGTTCAGCAGCGGCGTCGTAGCACAGTTCTGCTGCTTTGTGGGTGATCCCTTGGGCGAAAATTGGGTTTTTCATGACCATCTCCTTGATAGTTTGTTTGGCTATTGAAGCCTTCACCTACTAACGCGATCTGGCTTCGAAATTGGGGTCATCGCGCTGTTCCAAATTCTGGACCCGATGTCGATGCTCGGCCGTTGCCGGTGAGCAGATCGTAGCGATCCTGAAGCAGGCCGAGGTCGGGGTTCCTGTAGCCGACTTTGAATCCGCCAGGCGGGAATTTCGGAGCAGACGTTTTCCATCGCTGGAAGAAGCAGTACGTAGGGCTGAAGGTAGACCAGGCAGTGAGGACAACCACCTAAAAAGGTGGGCATGTTGATTTGTCACAGTCCTGCACAGAGAAATGACCCCAATATCAAAGGCATATCGCATTAGTAAGTGAAGGGCTTCAACAGCCAAAACGCACTGCCAAGGAGATGGTTATGAAAAACTCAATGTTCAGTAAAGCGTTGGCTCGCAACGTTCTGTCCACATTGCTGGTAGTATCCACAACTCTTGCTGTCGAAAACCAGGCTACGGCCGCAGATGCCAATGATCAGTCGCCGAGCGCACTCCATCAGGATTCGGCACGTCTGAAACACGGCGATGACGGCGAAACCAGCCGCTGGCAGCGCAATCTTCGGATGGATGGTTTCGATGGAGTTCAACTTGTCGGGGCACAATTCGTGCCCGCCCCATATTGCTATACGTTCACGGGTCCGGTTTGTTCGATGGTCGTTGCGGTTCCTCAAGGGTCTCCGTGCATGTGTCCTACTCCTTTGGGCTACTTGACGGGGACGGCGGGATTCTAAGACCATCAATAAAAATGCGGCTCTGCACG
>JBEKUD010000055.1:0-28727 GCA_049515395.1 Candidatus Sulfotelmatobacter sp.
CTCTTGCAAAGGCGCGATAATGCTCGTTGAGGGGTTTTGAGCTAACGCCTGTTTCGCGCTGCGTTTCTTTTTCTTTAAGACTCTCCACCGGAACTTTCGTGCCGAATATCTTCCTTTCCCCAAGTTCCGTGGCAGGAAATTCCAGGTGTGCGCGCTCGATCATCCAAAGCCCCTCGTCAGCCGTAAGTCAGACTTGGATACCAGTCTGAGCCCCGACCTTCAGGCGTGAAATCCAGCAGGTTCCACAGAGGCCAAATCATGTCGACGTGGCGCTGGTTCTGTCCCGGCTCAGACGGGATCAAGAGAAGCTCGGAATGGAAAAAGTGGTGAATCTTTCCACTGCGGCGAACAAAGACATTCAGCGACGGCTGCTGGCCTCCATCAGAATTTTCGCCGTAGTAGTTGCGGTTGTAATTGTTGCCGGCGGAAGAGAGAAGACGCAGGCGGTTCCATCCACGCTCGCGCGCGAAGGTGCGGAGTCTCTCCAGCGGAGACTTTGCCACGACCGCCAGACTCATGCGTTGAGCGGCATGCACTGCCGTGGCGTTAAGAGCGTCGATGATCGAACTGCACATCGGACACGCCGCTTTCATCTTCGGCCCAAACATGAAGCTGTAAATGACAAGAGTATCTTTGCCGGGTTGAAACAGTTCGGAGAGCGGCACCTGCCGGGCTCCGTGCGCGTCGTTGAGATCGGCCGAGCCTTCTTCAAAGACATAGTCTTCTGGTATCTGGCCACCGAGAGGAAGCTGGCGACGTAGAGCTGCAACTTCTTCAACGCGCCGTCTCAGGTCGATCTCCGCCTGCAGCAACTGGTTGCGAGCGCGGCGGTAGGAATCAGTTTCACCGGGGAATCGAAAAGAGTGAGAGACCATGTATTCCTCCGAGTCGCATGCGTGTCGCTGGACTAGAACGGAATTCGATCTCGACGATTGTGCCAGCTTTCGTGGGAGATTGGAAATATTGGAAATGGAGCGTTCCACACTTTGACCGGGTTGTGAGTGTAATTGTTAACAACAGTTACTTCCGGTTAGCCTGTCGCTCGGGATGAAATAGCATCGCCTGGATTCCATCACCAAAGACTGGCCGCCGACCGACGCGTTGTTATCACCTTCATTTCCCTCATTGCCTTCACAACCGATCCTCCCATATTCAAGGTCCCGGCAATTTGCTTCACATGCCTACGACTCGGTGAGATCGAGTCGTCAGTGCTCATCTGTGAGATCAGCCGTGCCGTCCGACCACTT
Organism: Candidatus Sulfotelmatobacter sp.; assembly: GCA_049515395.1. Classification (GTDB taxonomy): domain Bacteria; phylum Acidobacteriota; class Terriglobia; order Terriglobales; family Acidobacteriaceae; genus Sulfotelmatobacter. Next base: position 1,248 of record JBEKUD010000055.1, read on the forward strand.
AGCGACCGGAATCAGGAATACGGTCAGTCGGTCCGAAGTGTCGTCAGATGCCAGAATCGGGGAGCCTGGCAGATTTGCGCACAAGTCGCCAAGGCTCTAGCGCGTCGTGGCCAAGGCCGGCGAGCGGTTTTCGGCTGGGACAAACTGCCGTACTTCATGTCCTGTGTAGATTTGCCGCGGACGCGCGATCTTCTGCTCGGGATCGGTGAGCAGCTCCTGCCATTGGGCCAGCCAGCCTGCGGTGCGCGGGATGGCAAACAGAACGGTAAACATTTCCGGTTTGAAGCCCATTGCCTGATAGATGATTCCCGAGTAAAAGTCTACGTTGGGATACAGTTTGCGCGTAATGAAATACTCATCCTCAAGAGCGATTCGCTCCAGCTCCAGCGCAATGTCAAGTTTGGGATTTCCGCCCGTGACTGCGAATACTTTCTCCGCCGTCCACTTGATGATCTTGGCGCGGGGATCGTAGTTCTTATAGACGCGATGGCCAAAGCCCATCAGCTTGCACTGCCCTGCTTTAACCTTCTTGATGTAGGCAGGGATATTCGTTTTAGAGCCGATTACGTCGAGCATCACCAGAACGGCTTCATTGGCTCCGCCGTGCAGAGGTCCGGCTAAGGCCGCAGCCGCAGCCGCGGTAGACAGGTAGGGATCGGACTCGGAGCTGCCTACGGCCCGCATGGCGTTGGTGCTGCAGTTCTGCTCGTGGTCGGCATGCAGAATGAAGAGAATGTCCAACGCGCGGGCTAACACGGTGTTGGCCATGTACTTCGGTTCCACCATCCTCCACAGCATATTCATGAAATTTTCCGGATAGCTGAGATCGTTGTCCGGGTAAACGTAAGGAAAGTCGAGGCTGTGACGATACGACATGGCGGCGATGGACGGCATCTTGCCAATCAGCCGTTTGATCTGCAGCAGCCGGTTGGCCGGATCGTGAACCTTTCTGGATTCGGGATAGAGGGTGGACAACGCTGCCACCGTGCTCACCAGCATGGCCATCGGATGGGCGTCGTGGTGAAAGCCCTCCATGAATTTCTTCGTCTCTTCGTGCAACATCGTGTGATAGGTGATCTCTTGGACCCAGTTGTTCAGATCTACTGGAGCGGGCAGGTCGCCGAACAACAGCAGGTAGGCAACTTCTAGGAAGGTGCAGTGTTCGGCCAGCACTTCGATGGGGTAGCCGCGGTAGCGAAGAATACCGCGGTCGCCGTCAATGAAGGTGATGGTGCTGCGGCAGGATGCGGTATTCATGAACGCGGGATCGTAGGTCATAAGCCCAAAGTCGTCAGGGCCGGTTTTGATCTTCCGCAAATCCATGGCCCTGATCGTGCCGTTCTCAATCGGTAGGTTGTAACTTGTGGCGGTGCGATTATCAGTGATGGTGAGAGTATTCGATGCCATGGTGAATTCTCCTTTTTCTTCTGCCCCTTGGGTCAACGCTGGAGAGCTGGGCAAAAGCAAGAATCTGCTGGGGAAATGTTAAGCCTCGAAGCGCGTCCGCTCCGGCCGGTCTTGGCTAAGTTCCACCGGTTGTGGGGGCTTTCCTGCCAGATATCTCTTCTGAGACCATCCATCAATCGCGCATCTTCCGCGACCAGCTCTGGGCTTCTTTGTCTTCCGCCACTTTGGATTTCAAGTAGCCTCTGCATCAACTCCGCGAGGTTTTCGATGACTTCCTCCAAGGCTGGGAAGGCTGGTTGGTTGGCAGAAATGTTAGGTGGCAGCCAAGGCAGAAAGCTGGTCAAAAGTGAACAGTCTTCAGTATTCCTTAAAGCAAGGTCTTTGCCCCGTTTCCTACTCTAAGTCCGGCCGCCACTACAAGAAGAGTCGATCCTGAATCCGGGCGAGTTCCACAGGTGCGGAGCATTCCTCGTCGTCGTTACCCACGTGATTGACCCCAGTGCTTACGGGATAGCAACGCATCTGCGGGATTCGTATGGCTTCAAGAGTTCGGACGCCGCAGCTACATTCGTCATTCCGGGGTCGAGCCACAGATCGTAGGCATCGGAATCACGGATGACAGGCATTCGGTCATGTACGGCTGAGGTCACAGCGTTTGGGGTAGTGGTCAGAATCGAGCAGGTCTGACGCGAAGATGCCCACGCTGCGAGGTCGGCATGGAAACGACCACGGGAAAGCCTGCGGCCCGAAGGGGATGGATTATTGAATTGAACTGGCGACGTTCGAAAACACGTTGTTCGCATTGCTTCCGACTAAGCGAATCGTGCCAACTACAATCACCAGAATAACCGCCAGCATCACCGCATACTCGGCGATGTCTTGTCCCTCGTCATTCCGCCACAGTTGAAGAAGATGACTCATGTTCGCTCCTCTATTCCTCGATCAGTCTACTGTTCAGCGCCACCTTTGTTAGACGAAAGCCCGCACATTCATTGGCGTGGCTTGCGCATATCGTGCAACGAACTCGTCGTTGCGCGGGACCTTCCGTAAAACCACAGCTTTCCACGAATGTTGAGGTGGAGGGGGTGAAGAGAGTCTAAGTTTGCGGACGAGGCTTGTCTGTCCGCTAGCGCACACACGCGCCGTGTGGGTAGTCTGCGCTTTTTAATATCACTCTGCTATGGTTTACAGCCGTGTCTTTGCCGCTTTTCCAAGCGATGCCGCTCGGTCGTAGACCCCGACCGTTCCGCCATGCCGATTGGCTCTTTGAGATCAAGTGGGACGGCTTCCGCTCGCTCGTGCATGTCGACTGCGCATGGTAAGTGCAAGCTGATTTCCCGCAACGGAAATGAGGCCAAGTCTTTTCCGGGTTTGAACGATGCCCTTGCGTCCGAATTCAAAGCCCGATCAGCGGTGCTGGACGGCGAGATCGTGTGCCTTGATGACGATGGTAAGTCGCAGTTCCGCGAACGACTGTTTCATCGTGGCGAACCCTGCTACTGGCGTTCGATCTCCTGAGGCTCGATGGCGGAGACTTAGGCTACATTACGAATTGTAAACATTGGTTCTCACACCTTCTTCTCTCCTTACAGTCACGCGAGCTGAGAGCACTCATACTTGGGAAAAAGAGCCAGCAACACACGGCTAAGAAGCTGCTGCTGGCCTAATACTGCGGGCCCTCTAGCAAATAGAAAACTCAGCGCTTTGAACCTAAAAGGCCCACGCTGTGATCGCAAACTAATTCCAATTTTGCACTACCACTATCCATTTATGGACGATGGCTTCTGAATGCGTCCCATACAGAAAGGCACCACCATGAAGAAGAAGCATTTCGACTTTGAGAATTTTTTGGCGCGCATTTGGGATTGTGCCGATCCGGACGGACTCGGGGATGGTGGCGCAGCCAGCGTGGCAGCGGAAGTTGACGTGACGGAGAACGAAGGCCACGCGATGATTTGGGAACTCTCCGGCCGACACCTCAAAGAGAAAATCGTTCCGGGTAGGTAGCTTTTCAATTTAGTGCACTCCTCTCCGGCTCAGCTATGCGGACACACTCTTGCTGCCCCACGCATAGCGATTGTGGCGTCCGACTTTCATGACAGCGATCGGGTCCGAAGTGCGGGCTGGTTGACTGGCATCGATGACCCACGAGACGTTGACGTTGAGTCGTTGGGCCAATTCCTGTGCTGTTAGAATTTCTACAGGAGCTTCGGTCATGGAATGCAATACCGACAATTCCGACCGACTCCGATTTACTCGCACACCAAGCGTGCACCAGCGGTGCGCCAAAAACAACCATCGTTCTGGCGAAAACCACGTATGGAAAACTACTTCAAGTACTTCACTGAAATCGAGGACCAGTTCTTGCGCCGCCGCGGCGGCGGCCTCCTGCTTACCACGCTCGACTGGGCTCTGATTGAAACCTGGAAGGACGCGGCGATTCCTCTCGAGGCGGCATTGCGCGGCATCGATGCGGCCTTCGATCGCTACGACCAGCGTCCCTCGAAAACCAAAAAGGTGAACAGCCTGGCCTACTGCTCCCAAGAGGTTCTGGCCGCCGCCGAAGACATGAAAGAAGCAGCGGTCGGTGCCTTTGCCGGAGATCCACCATCGGCCAAATCAGCCGCAGCGCAAGGCTTTGAGCCCGCGGCCATCGCGGCATTCCTGCGCCGCAACGCGGATCTTCTCGAGGCAGCGAAGCTGCCGCACAGCGCCGGATTATCGGTTCATGCAATCGCCATCGACTCCGCTGCGACGCTGCGGAAATTGGCCACCGAAACCGAAAGCCCGAAAGCAAGGTCAAGGCTCGAAGATTTGGAGCGCCATCTCACTGTGCTCGAGGAAAAGCTTTTCGCCGGCCTGCTCGCGGCCACTCCCGATGAGGACATCGTAGCCGTGCGCGGGCAGGCGGATCGCGAACTTGCGCCGTACCGTCGTAAAATGTCAGCGCCCCAAATCGAACAACTGCAAAAGCAATACGTTCATAAACGTCTGCTGGAAAAATATTCCCTGTCGCGCCTCAGTCTGTTTTATATGTGAGCGCGCTGTCTATCGATCCATGGCTATGGAACCATGACTCATTCCTTCGATGCACTCATCCTCGGAGGCGGCGCTGCCGGATTGATGTGCGCCATCGAAGCCGGCCGGCGGGGACGCCGCGTCGCGGTGCTCGAACGCGCCGACCGTTTAGGAAAGAAAATTCTCATCTCCGGCGGCGGACGCTGCAACTTCACCAACCTGCACTGCGCTCCGGAAAACTTCATTTCTTCCAATCCGCACTTCGCCAAATCAGCCCTGGCTCGCTACACCCCCTCGGATTTCATCGCACTCGTCGAGAAGCATCGAATCTCTTATCATGAGAAGACCTTAGGCCAACTCTTTTGCGACCGCTCTGCCCATGACATTCTTGCCATGCTGGAAGCCGAATGCCGCGATGCCGGAGTCCCCATCTTCCTGAGTACGAGGATTCAGAAGGTAGAGCGGACAACGGACTTCATCGTGCGCTCGGAAAAAGCAGAGTTTCGTGCGCCCACTCTGGTCGTGGCCACGGGCGGTCTCTCGATTCCGAAAATCGGCGCGACCTCCTACGGCTACGACATCGCACGCCAGTTCGGCCTTGCCCTCCGCGAGCCTTGGCCCGCGCTTGTCCCACTCCTTCTGAATTCCGAAGAGCGTTCCCGCTACTGTGACCTGGCTGGCGTTTCAACAAACGTCATCGTCAGGGTGAATACACGAAACTCCATCCAGCAGTTTCGCGAGAAAATGCTCATCACTCACCGTGGCTTGAGCGGCCCCGCGATCCTCCAAATTTCCTCCTATTGGAAGAAGTCTCAGCCCCTCCTGGTCGATCTTGCGCCCGCATGCGAAGTGACTGCCGCGTTTCACGATCCTGCACTCGGAGTTGCAAAGACAAAGACACCTCGAACTCTGGCGACGGTAAGAAATGAGCTGCGAAGATTCCTGCCGCATCGCCTCGCCGATCGATGGCTCGACCTTCACGCACCCGCTTCTTGGACGAATCATGCCCTCGCCGGCCTGGAAAAGCAGGTGCACTCCTGGGCGATCGCGCCAACGGGAACTGAGGGATACGAGAAGGCCGAAGTCACCGCCGGCGGTGTCGACACTTGCGAACTTTCTGCCAAGACGATGGAGAGTCTCAAAGTCCCAGGTCTCTTTTTCATCGGCGAAATAGTAGACGTCACCGGCCATCTCGGCGGATTCAATTTCCAGTGGGCGTGGTCCTCTGGCGCGGCCGCCGGCCGCGCACTGTAACTCTGCAAACCAAATCGGAGCCAGTCATTCCGCGAGTCTGCACAGAATCTGCTTGTTTCTCATTCCCAATTTGGTCTACGGCATCGACCGTATGGTTTCGCGAAGCACAGGGGACTAGGAATATCTTAAGATCACGTGGGGAGGGTACCTGCCGTGCCACAATTACACAAACCGCAAGGTTGGCGCGTTCTGCAAGAAATGGCGCAGCGCGAAACTGACCCGGGAGAAGTTTGCGCTGATCGTAGATCAGTTGAATCACCTTCTCGACGAGCACGAAAAGATGACCGCGAGCTGTGAGTGATCCCGGCCCTCGTTGCAATCTAACCCTGGTCTTCGACTCCACTGATCGTGCGGCTGCGGTCGAAACTCGCGACCATTCCGGCGGCTTCAATGCCGTAGAATTAGCTCTTGCTCCTAAACATTGAAAAGCTGATCTATGGCGGCGACGGACTCGCTCGTCTGCCTGCCGACGATCGCGGACGTGGCAAAGCGGTATTCGTCCCCTTCGTTCTATCCGGAGAACAAGTCGAAGCGGCTCTCACCGAGGAGAAGCCAGGATTCGCCCGTGCCCATGCGGCGACAATCTTGGAACCTTCGGCGCTACGCATCCCGCCGCCATGCCCATATTTTGCCCTCTGCGGGGGATGCCACTATCAGCACGCCAGCTACGATCATCAACTCGAAATCAAAGGGGAGATCCTGCGCGAAAACCTGCGGCGCATCGCCAAACTCGAATTGCAGAACGAGATCCAGGTGCATCCCTCGCCGCCATGGAATTATCGCAACCGTTCCCGTCTGCAAGTGCAAACCCGCCCGGCATTCGCCGCGGGATACATCAAATTCGCATCGCACGACTTACTCCCCGTCGAACATTGCCCCATCAGCTCGCCTCTGATCAACCGCGGCATCGCCGCCCTGTGGCAATCGGGACGAGCCGGCAATGTTGTCGAAGGTGTGCGCGAAGTTGAATTCTTCTCAAACTCCGACTCGACCGGAAATGAATCCTGTCTGTTGCTGGAGGTCGTGTGCGCCCCCGAAGCTCGACGCGCCGCCGTTCGCGCTTGGGCCGAAGAACTGAGCGGGTCGATGCCGGAAATTGTCGGCGTGGCGGCGTTCCGCGAGCCGCAAAAAGGCGTGCAGCAGCCTTTGGTCGCGGTCGGAGCCTCTGAATTGACCTATCAGACGCGAAGAGCAACCTACCGCGTCAGCGCAGGGGCCTTCTTTCAGACCAACCGTTTTCTCACCGATGAACTCATTGACGTGGTCACGGCTGGTCGCTCTGGCGATCTAGCCTTGGATCTCTACGCTGGCGTCGGATTGTTTTCCACAGCCCTGGCATGCAGCATCAGTCACATCGTTTCTGTCGAGTCGTCACAGACTGCCGTAAAAGATCTGCAATACAATCTGCCCTTGCACGGAAAGGCGGTTCACGCCGCAGCCGAGCAGTACCTGGCAGAACGCGGAGAGAAAAGTCGGGCTGGGATTGGCGCGGTCCTCCCCCGTTTGCTCCATAAGCCTGACTTGGTGGTCGTTGACCCGCCTCGAGGTGGCCTGGGTGATCGCGTGGCGCGTTGCATAGCGGAAGTAGGCGCGCCGCGCGTTACCTATGTCTCCTGCGATCCGGCGACACTAGCCCGTGACTTGGTTCCACTGCAGGTTGCTGGCTATCGTGTCGAGGAGGTGCATCTGATTGACCTGTTCCCCCAAACCTATCACCTCGAAAGTGTGCTGCACTTAGTCCGCTGATCTCGAAGTGCCATCAGAATTGCCCCGCGTGGGGACAGCCGCCTCGGCCGTCCAACCAAGCGGAGCGAGGTTCCCCGGCTTTGAAGCCGGCGGACCTCACTCTACTACCGATGCCCTCAGGCCCATGAATGCCGCCGCATCCAACACTCACGCCGCCCCCTGCTCCGTCAACTCCATTTCAATTCCAGTTCAGGCCCGCAAGGCAACCCATGCTCTGGGGCGCCTTATTCTACGCGGCAGGAACAATCGTTGGCACCTATCTCTCTCGCCCCGCATGGGGGTGGGCGCCGGCCGGATTGGCCTTTCTCGCCGCCGCCTTTTACCTTCGTTCCAAGCGCGAAGGGCTCGCCGCAACGTTGGCGCACCACGGCGCCGTCACTTTCCATCTCGCTGATCGATCCGTCACCCCCGTCGCTGCCAGCCAGGAGCGGTAACTGAAATACGTACGGAAAGGGCTTCTTGGTTCGCCAATGGCGGCACCGTGGACGAGCGGCGCGTAAAGCCTGTGCTTCCCGCAAAGGGAACTCAACTCTGCGTTTCATCCTCATCCGTCGTCTCGACCGCCGGCGCGGCCTTCCGTGATTCCGCGATTAATCTGCGCGCCCTCTCCGCATCCTCCTCCCGAACCAGAATAATCATTCCTCCCAGCCCAGGAAAAGCGTCTTGCAGGAAAGTGCCCGACCTCAGATCATTGTCAATCCCCGCCGAATCTAGCAATCCCTTTACCACCAGCGCCTCCGACTCCTGCTCGCTGTCAAACACCTTGAGCAATTTCTCATTCGGATCAGGACGCTCATCTTCCGACGCTGCGTTCGGCTGCTGCTCTGCCATATCATCCGCCTCTCGGGTCGCGGCTTGGAATAACCGTGAACTCCGCAGTTTTTGATTCTAACTCTTCTGCTCGAGTTGTACTCTGCGGAGCCTGTCCCGGCTGTCCCGGTAGCCGTATACTCGACTCGCGACCGATCGGTGATTCTCAGTCAGCATGAAGAGGAATTTCTCGGCGCAGCATTCTATGTCGAAACTCTTCGGAACCTCTTTCCGCGAGGAGTAGTTCTTTTCTCGGGGCGACTCAGGGTTTCTGTTTTTCTTTCTTCTGGCTTTGCAGGCTGTAATTGCGGTATTGTTCGCCGACTCCGGGTACTGGCTCTTGCAAGCATCGAGCTCGTCGTCTATCGCGATTGCAAAAACAGGTCAATTTCTCAGCGTCTTTCCCGTCTTCAGCGTGTACTGAATCCTTTCTTGCGTTTTCTTCTCGCCGCAGAGGGATTTGAAGCCTTCGCGCTCCAGATCGAGGATGTACTGCTCGCTGACCGGGGTGCCGGGAGTGACGCTCCCGCCGCACAACACTTCGGCGATCTTGCCGCCGAGTTGCACTTCATATTCGGTGACGTAATCACCCTGGCGCATTAGGTGAACGCCCATCTTCAATGTCGCCAAGAGATTTTCGCCGGGAGCGGGGATGGCGGTGCGCGGGATGGGCGGTTCGTATCCTGCACGCAGAAGTTCGAGGGCGCGAGTCTTCGCGTCGGAAAGCACGCGCTCGCGATTCATCGTGATACGGTCGCTGTCGCTGAGAAAGCCGAGCGCACGGGCTTCGTGCGCGGAGGTGGCGACCTTGGCCGTAGCAATCGTTGCAAAGGCCCGCTTCATCGCTTCCAGCATTTCGATGGATCCGGCCAGTACTTCGCCGGAAACTTTGCCGCCGCGCGCCGCACTTGCCCCGTCGACGGCGCGAAGCAACATTTCCTTGCAGCCTCCGCCGCCCGGAAGCAGGCCGACGCCCACTTCTACCAGACCCGTGTAGAATTCGGCATGCGGTTGACGTGCAGCAGCATGCAGAGAGATTTCCGTCCCTCCACCAAGACACAAGCCGAAGGGCGCGGATACTACGGGTTTCGGCGAAAACTTGATGGCCTGCGTCATGCCCTGGAACTGGCGGATGGCGAGGTCCACGTCATCCCACTCTTCTTCTTGCACGCTCATGAGCAGCAGCATCAAGTTGGCGCCGACGGAAAAATTTGTCGCGTCGTTGGTGATGACAAACGCGTCGAAGTGATCGCCCGGGCCGCCGGGTTTGAGAGTTTGCAGGATCATGGTGATGATATCGGCGCCCAGCGAGTTCATCTTGCTGTGAAACTCGATGCAGCCCACACCGTCCCCGAGGTCGACCAGCGACGCTCCGGAATTTTTCTTGACGACGCCATTCGATTTCTTGGCGACGGAGACCGACCAGACGCCAGCCGGCACTTGCACAGCTTCCCAGTCCTCGGTCCCCAATTCCCAGTACCTGCGTCCAGAAGGTGACTTGGAATCGTCGCTGTACCATGTTGTCCGCCCGGCTGCGAGAAGCTTTTCCACATTTGCCGGCACCGGCTTGCCCTCTTTTCTCATGCGGGCGACGGTAGGCTCGACGCCGGCGGCATCCCAAAGTTCGAAGGGGCCAAGTTCCCAGTTGAAGCCGAGACGCAGGGCGCGGTCGATCTCCACAATCGAGTTGGAAATTTCCGGTACTCGGTTGGCGGCATAAGTCCACAAATCGGAGAGAGCGGACCACAGGAATTGGCCGGCTTTGTCACCTTTTTGCGGGCTGCCGCCCTCAAGACCGAGCAAGGTGCGCAGCCGCGCGCCCGTGTCCTCAATGTTCTTCGCCAGGTCGAGCGCGGCGAACTTCGGCTTTTGACGGGGATGATATTCCAGCGTCTTCCAATTCAGCGCCAGGCGTTCGTCTTCCTTGCCGGAGTGGCTCTTTGTTTTTTTGTAGAAGCCGCCTTTCGTCTTGTCGCCCAGCCAATTGTGTTGGATCATCTGGGTGAAAAAGTCCGGCAGGCGGAGGTCGCTGCGCTCGTCATGAACATTCGCGGTCATATTGCCCACCACGTGACCGAGAATGTCCAAGCCCACCAAATCCATGGTGCGGAACGTCGCCGACTTTGGCCAGCCGACAGCCTGTCCCGTCAGCGCATCGACATCCTCGATGCTCAGGTCCAGCTCCTGCATGAGCCGCATCACGTTCAACACGGAGAACGTGCCGATCCGGTTGCCGATGAAGTTGGGCGTATCCTTCGCGAGCACGACACCCTTGCCCAGGCGCACGTCGCAGAAATGCGTCACCGCATCGATGGCGGCCTGATCGGCGTCGGGCGTCGGAATAATTTCCAGCAGGCGCATGTAACGTGGCGGATTGAAGAAGTGAGTGCCGAACCAGGCCCAACGGAAGTCGTCAGAAAAACCCTCCGAGATTTTTCCCACGGGAAGGCCGCTGGTGTTGGTGGTGACAATCGTCCCCGGCTTGCGGATGGCCTCCACTTTGCGAAGGAGAGCCCGCTTGATCTCCAAATTTTCCACCACGGCCTCGATGATCCAATCGACCTCGGCGAGTTTTCCGAGATCGTCCTCAAAGTTGCCAACGGTAACGAAGCGGGCAAGCGAAGAGTCCATGAAAGCCGCAGGCTTCGATTTCTTCGCGCCCTCAAGTCCAGCAGCGGCGATCTTGTTCCGCGCAGGCGCATCGGCGTCCGGCGGAACGATATCGAGCAGATAGCTGGGGACGCCGGCATTTGCGAAGTGCGCGGCGATGCGGGCGCCCATGGTTCCGGCGCCGAGAACTGCAACTTTATTAATCCGTTTCATGATTGAGCCTCAGCGAAGATCTTTACACAGAGCACCCAGCGAAACACAGAGGATTGCCAATTGCCAATTTTCGAGTGTCAAGTCGCGGATCCGGTTTGCAATCGATAATTGGAAATCGGCAGTCGGCAAACGATCTCTATGGAAGTTTATCTACCGCCCAGTCGTTGTTGGCAGTGTTCACGATCACAAGGCTGCAGAAGCGGCGGTGGACGCGATAGGTTTTCCTCCCGCTGACGAGCACGAGAGGAAATTCATAGCGTCCGTGCTTTAGTAGCTTCCCGCGCCCGATTTCATAAGCAGCGGGCGCGCTGGAAAAAAATCGTTCAATCCCCTCAGGAGTAGCGTCCTGCTTGGCGCGGCTGGTGAGCAGAGCTAAGCCGTTCTCGGTATCACCGGCTTGCCACGCCTGCAGAAAGTGATCGGCCGCAGCCAGGGCTGAGACATACCCTGAGTCCAAACGAGCGCGGTCCGCAGACCGAGCCGGACGAGTCTCCGCCACCAGGGGCGTCAGCAGCATGGACAGGCTCAGAATCACCGAAGTCAGCCGGTGACCCGTCGTCGCTACCCGAGGCTCAACTTCGCAACGTCGCATACCAGCAAGTATGATGCGGGACCGCTCCTCCCAGCCAATCCGATTTCCCCTGCCTAGAGTTTCTGCGGAGGTTCAGGATGTGCGAGCACATACTCCAGCGCCCGCTGCGCCATTTGCTTTTCACCTTTATAAGCCAGCAATTTGGGGGCATCCTCCAGGCGAACCCAACGGGCGCGCGCCACTTCAATTCGCATTTCCGGAGTGATCTGATCAATGCGGCCGGAACGGTAGCGCATCAGGTAGAAGCTGACGATTTTGAACACACGTTTTCCGTCGCCCCATGTGCGTGAGTAAACGTACTTGATGTCGGCGAGCTTGACGATCAGCTCGGCGGTCACGCCGGTCTCCTCGCGCACTTCTCTGAGCGCGGTATCCAGCGGTTTTTCGCCGGGATCCACCAGCCCTTTGGGCAAGGCCAGTACCGGCTTCGTCTGCACTCGCTTGGTATTTGTTCCGGCAACTACCGATTGCTCAGCCAGGGCTCGGGCTTGTTCCCCGGGCGGTTCAATCGCGGCCATCCACCAATCTTCGTCCCGATACCGCACGACCACGCCGCCCGCAGAAATCTCCCGCACCATGGTCTGTAAATTAACAGAACAACAAGAGTTAGTCACTGTCACGGATCACAGCCCCTGTCCCCTCCAGCCCGCGCGATACAGGCTTTCGCTCGCCAAAGTAATGCAAGAATGGCACGATCGGGCCCTGCAGCAGAATGGACCTTTGTGGCATCTTACAAGCTAGCTTTGAAAGCGGAGTTGAATGTGGGGTCCGCCAAAAGCGGACAGGCAGGGGTAGCAGTGAAAAGTATCGGCAGGATCGTTCGGTCGGTGCAAGCCTTTGGGCGGGAACTCTCGCGCAAAGCCGCAACTTCAGAGGCGCGAACTCCTGCAATCGGCCTGGCGCTGGGTGGTGGTTTTGCGCGCGGCATGGCCCACATCGGCGTGCTGAAGGTTCTGGAAGAAGAATCGATCCCCATCCGCGTAGTCGCTGGCACCAGCGTGGGCGCGCTGATTGGGGCCGTCTACTGCAGCGGGCTTTCTTCAGAAGAATTGGATAAGGTCGCACGCTCCTGCCGTTTCACCACCTTCGCGCGCTGGACCGTTTCGCGTTACGGCTTTGCTTCCAACGACCGGATGGTGTCGTTTCTCACGCAAACGCTAAAAGTGAAAACTTTCGAGGAATTGCGTATTCCGCTGGGCGTGACGGCAACGGACTTCAACACCGGCGAAGGCGTGGTTTTTCATTCCGGTTCGATCGTAGATCCGGTGCGCGCCAGCTGCGCCTATCCGGGCATGTTCCTGCCGGTGAACATTCGCGGACGCTGGCTGGTGGATGGAATGTTGTCGCATCCGGTGCCTACGCGCCCGTTGCGTGAAATGGGTGCGGATCGCGTGCTGGCGGTGCATTTGAAAGGGCAGTGGTCGAAGGATGGCGCGCCTCGGCATTTGTTTGATGTGATCGGACAGTCCTTCGCCATCGCGCAAGATATGATGAGCCATCTCTGGCGCGGCGCCGCCGATATGGTGATCGAACCCGATGTCGCAGGCTTCGCTTACGACGATTTCAAGCGCGCGGGCGAATTGATTCGCGCCGGGGAAATAGCCATGCGGCAAGCCCTTCCCGAGGTACGTAAGTGGCTGCAGACGCCGGCGGAAACGCCGGTCGTGATGGAGCTTCGGCCCGTGGTGGCGCGTCCTGCGCCCATGGCGGCCGACTGAGCAAATTCCTTAGCAGCTAGGCTGTTTCTCCCCATCCGGCTGGTCGGTGGTGTCACGAGCTGGTTTCTGTGGATTCTGATCCTTTTCGCGTTTCGGACCGGTGCCCTCCAACGTCGGTCCTCTCGCCGGTAGGGATCTGCTGGGTGGTTTTGGCATCTTGCCCAGGATCTCTTCCTCCCAACTGTTTTGACTTGGTGTCCGCTTCCTGCGGGGTTACGAGGGCTTCTGAGGCTCGTTGCTGGCATCCTTCTCCGCAGGCTCCATCGCGGAAGAGAGCAGAGGATCGACCCCCACCCGCCAGGCCAGCCATCGAACGCTGCTCGCGCTCCCGGCTTGTTCCCGATAGGTGGCAAGGTCCTTATCATTGGCGATGCCCTTATCTTTCAGTAACAGTAGTTGCAAGACAGCCGTGCTCTGCGTATCCAAAGCCTCAAAACAGGAGAACGACTCGTGAAGCCTTCCCCGCACGATCGTTTCATCCATAGGACTCTCCTCCAACCAACAAATTGGATGGAGAAAGGTTAGGAAGTGTAATCGCGCAGTGAGGTCTGCGGACAGATTCTGTGTGGTGATTCGATTGGACCTGAATTCAGCGCGCAAACCATGTGAGCAATATGAACCAGGAGGAATTTAGCGGTTCTTGGAATAATCACCTTGGCGGTGTCTCCCACGGGCGTTAAGTTAGTCCGTCAGTCGGCCGCGAATGGCTACGGTGAACAAAAAACTCGTTTTCAGTCCCCATGCCTTCCTCTCGAGTATTGGCGAAGGTAGGGACCTGCTGTCGGTTGAAAAAAAGCCGGATTTTCGCTCAGGGTCAACGGACCGACGGCTGTATTTTATGCAGAAGAGGAAGATCCAGCTGACGGTCATATCGGAAGGCGGCAAAGAAGCAACCCTCGGAATTTTGAGTGACGGTGATTTTTTTGGAGAAGGTGGTCTGGCCGGCCAACCGCTGCGTATGTCGTCCGCCGTCGCCATGACAGACTGTGTCCTTCTGCATGTTGAAAAGAAGGTCATGAGGAAGGCGCTGACTCTGGAACCAAAATTATCGGCTCTGTTTGTAAGGTATTTGCGGAAGCGGAACATCCGTTATCAGGATGACCTGATCGACCAGCGTTTCAACTCCAGCGAGAAGCGATTGGCACGCGTTCTTCCGCTGATGGCGCAGTTCGGCACCGCCGGAGTGTCGGAAATGACGATCCCAAGATCAAGCCAGGAGACTCTGGCCGAGATGGTCGCCACGACCCGCTCGCGCGGCAATTTCTTCATGAACCGCTTGCGGAAACTTGGCTTCATCAACTACGATCGCGGAGACAATTTGCGGCTCCACAGCTCGCTGCTTAACGTTGTTTTGCAGGATGACGAAAATGCTCCTTTCTTGCCGGCGAGAACGTTAACCCCTGCGACCGGGAAGAATGCCGAACCGCCCCGAGCCCCCGGTGGCGGCCGCCGACAAGAGCGAGCCCGCCGGCCGCCCCTCCCCATGCTGGAACGGCGCTGGAATTAAAGGCGTGTCAGGCGGGAATAAGTTTTGATTGTGCGGTCGTCGGCTGCCTTCTATTCTTGCGTGACTCTCGCGGCTGGAAATTTTCGAGTGCGCGGCGATTCAAGGTTTCACCAACTCGTCGGAGAGCAACTGAGCTTTCATGGCTAGATTGTGGCCACGCTGCAGGTCCCCTGCGGCGAGGGCTTTGCTGGACTGTTCCATGAACTCCTTCACCTGGCTCACCATCTCCTTCTGGCTGGCGCTGAGTTGACGGCCGGCTAACTTCTTCAGGTTTTCTTGCGTGGCGGCGGTGAGTTGCTCGGTGGTGTAAAGCTGCTGTGAAGCCTGTTCCGCGGTGGTATCCCCTTTGAGTTGGACGGCAGGTTCGTCAGAACCTCCGTTCTTGATAACTACTTTCGGAGGCGGGCAGGGTTTCGGCGTGCCCATGTCGCTCTTCGCAGCAGATTGGTTGGAGCCCGTCTGAGATGAATACTCGTCGCCTGATCCAGTTTTCTTAGAAGCCGTATCATTTCCGCCGGCCGGATTTCCGCCGGCCGTCGAATTCAACGGAGCTGCCGAGGCCGAGCAATCTGGAACGCTGGTTTTCTTGTGATGCCGGCGGGGCTTGACCGCAGGCTTGGATGTGCTGGGACTCTGCGGCTGCCCAGAAGGAGAGGCTGGCGGAGGGTTTGCACCTTGGGCCGCCGGCGTTTGGGCTTGCGTTGCGGTCGCGCTGCTTTGATCCTGCGCAATCGAATCGCGCACGCCTGGAGGAAGACCACTTACGAGGACATAAACTACGAGGACCGCGGCCAGAGTCATATCCAATCTCAGGTAGCGAAGTGATTTAAGATTTTACGCCGTGCATATGAAATCAAGCTCTCGGTTCCGTCATCTCGGTTTCCAGCCGGATTTCTGCGGCTTCATCCCCGGATACGAGGTTCGAATCAGCCAGAGGAATGCGGAAGCGGAATGTTGTACCTTGACCTTCCGTCGATTCGAAGTCTACGGACCCGTGGTGCCAGTCGAGGATCTGATAAGTCTGCGCCAATCCGATGCCGTTGCCATCCTTCTTGGTGGTGAAGTAAAGCTCGAATACTTTTTCGTGCATATCCTGAGCGATCCCGATGCCACGATCAGAGATCTCGGCGATCACTCCATTGCCCTCCCGATGCGCCGAGATGGTGAGCGGGCCTCCGTTGGGCATGGCTTGCACGCCATTCAGCACCACGTTGAGCAATGCCTGCTTCATCAGGTCCAGGTCTGCCTTGATGAGCAACGGCTCTCGAGATATGTCGCGCTTGATTTCGACGCCGTGTTGCTCCGCGTCCGGTGTGGCGAGCAACACCACATCGTCGAGCAAGCGGCGAAAATCGACCTCGATGAGATGCAACTCACGGGCACGCATGAAATCGACCAGGGTTTGTACCACCCGATCCAGCCGCTGGATTTCGCTGCCAATGATGTCCATATGGCGGCTGGTGTCGGGATCCAACTGGGTGAGCTTATTTTGCAGGAGCTGCAAGTGGAGCACGATGGCGTTGATGGGGTTCTTGACTTCATGAGCCACGCCGCCCGTAACCCGTCCACTCGCCGAAAGCCGCCGGGACATCTCGATTTCGTCTTCGATGCGCCGCACCGATTCCGCATCCCGCATGATCAGCAAGGCCCCGATCTGAGTGCTCTTTTCCTGAACGAAATCGAGAGAAACCTGCACTCGCCGGCCGCCGGCCGCGCTGAACTCCCGTTGCGATAGGGTGCGCTTGCGCTCGAATGCATCGATGACCAGCGAGCCCAGGGGAGAGTCGCGGGTAAAAATCTCCTCCGCGGTTCTGCCCAACAGCTCTCCGCGCCGCCGGCCGAGGAATCGCTCTACCGGAGCACTCACCAGCACCACGCGGGAGTCACGGGTGAACAACATCAAACCATCCTGCAGCTTGGACATGAGCTGATCCACATTGTCTTTCAATGCGGAAAAGATCTCCTTGGTGTCCCGCATCTGCCGCCCCAGGTTTGCGATCTTCAGCGTCACCAGTCCGAATTCATCGTGTTCCGATTCGTTCCCCGAAAGCTCTTCGGTGGTCCCCAGGCTGACGTTATCAAGGTTGCGACTGATCTCCCGCAATGGACCGAGGGCCACGTTCGAGATCACCGCGGAGAGCAGAAGCGACGTAAAGATCGATGCAATTGAGAAGTACAGAGCATGCATCAGGCGAGGCGTAAGCTCGTTCTTCAAAAAGACAGCGGAAACTCCGATGCGAATCGTGCCAAACGGTTCTCCGTTTAGTTGCAGAGGATAACTCACGTCGTAGACCGCCGCGGGTTGATACACCATACGGAGTTGATTCCAAGAGTGAGCCGTGGTCACGGCGAGAAAATTCGCTCTTGGCAAGATCTGCTTGCCCACCATCTTCGCATTCGAGTGCAGCAGTGCTTTATTCTTCGCATCGGTTACGGAAGCGTCATAGATGTATGGCCAAAGCGCCGGTTCCGATTCAACATTGTTCAACAGATTCGTATCCATCGGCAAGTATTCAGCCAGCGCGGCGCGCACCGATGCCGGGTTACTGGTATCGATGCGGGTGCTGCTCAAATCCGGCAGATCATTCTCCGCGAAGTAGGCAAGTTGTTGGGTCAGGCGGTTAGCGCTTTCGTAGGTGTTGTTGATGCGTAGGCGTAGGATCTGCGAGATGTAGAGATAGGAGAAGGCAGCCACCATCACGGTCACCATGATGGTGATGGCGGATACGATGATGGCTTTACGTCGCATGAGATCGAGAGTGGTCAGTGGCTAGTGATCAGTGGTCCGTCGAAGCAGCAGAGCAGGTCGGAAGAGAATCGAGGACTTTCGGGTTCTTTACCGGTCACGATTCACTGATCACTGGGCACCGATCACTAACCAAATGATCACCACCTTAAAGATCACGGCCCACTTCGCTCAGCTTCTTCTTTTGCCGAATCCCCATCGGTCGAAACACTGCCATATTCCTTGAGCTTATTATGAAGGGTTTTCAAGCTAATGCCGAGAATTTCCGCAGCTTTTGTCTTGTTGTTGCTGGTGGACTCCAGGGTCTTGAGGATCAACATCTTTTCCGCCTCGCCCACCGTCGTGCCCACGCCCAGACGGATCGCGTCCGGATCATTCGCGCTGGTGCGCAGGATCGTATGGCCGAATCCGGGTGGCAGATGTTTGGTTTCAATCATGCCGCTGTCGCATACGATTACGGCGCGCTCAATCGTGTTGCGCAACTCGCGGACATTGCCCGGCCAAGTATAGTTATTGAACAAATTCAACACCGCTTCGCTTACCGCCGCAACTTTGCGGCTGTGTTTCGCGCTCATTTCCGAAATCAGCAACTGCACCAGATCGGAAATATCTTCTTTATGTTCCCGCAGCGGCGGCATGTGGATGTTGAAAACGTTCAGCCGGTAATAGAGATCACTGCGCAGTTCCCCAGACGCCACGGCATCGTCCGGAACTTTGTTGGTGGCGGCGAGCACGCGCACGTCCACTGACGTTTCCACCTTACTGCCGAGACGGCGTAGCTTGTGGTCTTCGAGCACGCGCAGCAACTTCGCCTGCGTGCCCACCGGCATCTCGCCGATTTCATCCAGCAAGATCGTGCCCCCTTCCGCCAGTTCGAAGCACCCAGTGCGCCGTTCCAGTGCCCCGGTGAAGGCGCCTTTTTCGTGGCCGAAAATTTCACTTTCGATCAGCGTCTCTGGAATGGCGGCGCAGTTGATGGCGACGAAAGGCCGCTCCCGCCGCGGGCTGAGTTGGTGGATGGTCCTGGCCACCAGTTCTTTCCCGGTGCCGCTTGCTCCGGTGATCAACACCGATGCCGTGCTGGGGGATACGAGTTCGATCAGCCGGAAAATCTCCTGCATCTTGCGCGACGTCCCCCGCAGTTGGCCGAGAGAACCGGAATCGCGCAGACGGCGCCGCGTACTTTCCAGTTCGGCGCGCGTGCCCAGCAGAGCTGCGGCGTTCTGCAGCATCGATCGCAGGCGGTGGGTATCGATCGGCTTGGTGATGTAATCGTAGGCTCCAAGGCGCATGGCTTGAACCGCACTGTCAATCGTCCCTTGCGCTGTCACCAGGATTACCGCCATGGCCTGGGCTTGCTCAGCCAGTCGTTCCATGAGTTCAAGACCACCCATGCGCGGCATCTTTAGATCGGTGATGACAATGGACGGCGTCCATTCCCCAGCCTTCTGCAGGCCTTCCAGCCCATCGCCAGCGGTTTCGGTTCGGTACCCCCAGGACGTAACTAACTCGGCCAGTCCCGTCCGCTCGTTCTCTTCATCCTCGACAATCAATATTCTTTCGTGGCTCATCCCGTAGTTTTTTTAGTCCGCTTCCTTAGCATCTCACAGGCACCTAAGAGTACAACCATACGCGGCTATCTTCCTAGGGAGCAAGGTCCGGAAGTCTGCTGCCCCCGCCCCCGATCGATCTGGGAGCAACTGCTTCGGTTTCCCGTCCAGCCCATGTCAATATGAGACAGTATCGAGTGGAGAGAATCGACAAACTCAACAAGAAAATTAGCATTTTGTTGATAATCACTCTTTCGCTTGAGATTCCTCTAGGTTAGAATTGCGGGTTCCGAAACGAAGGTCCAACTTTAGAGCTGCTAAACCTGCGATGATTTTTTGGGCGCGGCCGTCGGACCCAAAGTGCGGGTAAACCGCGTCTCGAGATAGGGAGGAAGGAATGTCACTTTTTTCTCAGTTCAGCAAGGGCCGTTTGTTAACCGGCCTGTTAGTAATCCTCACCGTATCACTCGTCGCGAGCCCGGTGTTCGCCCAGAGTGATGCGAATCCGAAATGGGATCTGTTTGCGGGATATCAATGGCTGCATCCAGGCGGCACTGTGCCCGCCGCTTTCACTGATTTCAATAATCCCCAGGGATACAAGATCCCCGACATGTCTCCCGGATTCGGAAGTGCCCTGACTTACAACTTCGATCACCATTGGGGAGCAGAATTTGACTTCGGTCATAACTGGGGAAGCGGCAACTACGAAACCACCGGATCAATCGGACCGCGGTTCATTTGGCGCACCGACGGTGCGAATTATTTCATTCACGCCATGGTAAGTCTGAACCGGCTATCTGTGAACGGCCTCAACGCGCAGAACGGTGTAGGAGCCGTTCTCGGTGGCGGCATGGATTTGCCCATCAAGAAGTGGTTGGCATTTCGGCTGTTTGAAGTTGACTACGTTTGGGGGAACCACAACTACCACGAATTTGCAACCTCGGCAAATGAGAACCTGGAGCGACCCGAGCTTGAAGGAGTCCGTTTGCGCACAGGCTTCGTCTTCAGCTGGGGCGGCGCGCCTGCTGTAGCGCCCACGGCCTCTTGCTCGGTGCAGCCGACCGAAGTCATGGTGGGTGAACCGATCACTGCGACGGTTACGGCCAGCAACTTCAATCCCAAACACACGGTTACCTACGCCTGGAGCGGCAACGGCGGTCAGGTTACCGGCAAAGACACCACCGCGCAGATCGATACCAAGGACGCGGCTCCCGGCAGCTACGCCGTCACCGCCCACGTGACGGACCCCAAAATGAAGACCAACAATGAGGCGAGCTGCTCGGCGAACTACACTATTAGGCCGCTGCCGCCGAAGAACCCGCCCACCATCAGTTGCACGGCCAGTCCGACCAGCGTCCAGGCTGGGACCAGCGTCTCGGTAACTTGCAGTTGCACCAGTCCGGATGGCGTTCCGGTTACGGTCTCCAACTGGACCGCGAGCAGCGGGACAGTTTCTGGCAGTGGCAACACGGCCACGGTGGATACCAACGGAGTTGCTCCGGGAACCATCTCGGTCAGCGCTACCTGCACCGACTCGCGCGGTTTGACGGGTCAGGGTTCGACGCAGGCGACGATAGAAAATCCGCCGCCGCCGCCGCCGAAGGCAGCCAAGCTGAGCCAATGCGACTTCCCCAATGAGAAGAAGCCCTGGCGCGTGGATAATACCTGCAAGGCAATCTTGGACGATGTAGCCAAGAACCTGCAGCAAAATCCCGACAGCAAGCTGGTCATCGTCGGAAATGCCGAGCCGAAGGAGCGCCGTAAGAACTTGGCGGGCGAACGTGCCGTCGATTCCAAGTTCTATCTGACAGAGGGCGAAGCCCAGCAGCATATTGACCCCAGCCGCATCGAAGTGCGCACCGGCAGCGGTGGCACCAAGACGGCCGAGTACTGGATTGTACCTTCGGGTGCAACCTTCGACTCGACCGGCACTCAACCCGTGGATGAATCCAAAGTAAAGGCGATTCCGGATCATCCCAAGCCGGCGGCCAAGCGAGCTGCCAAGAAAGCGCAGTAACCTCGGCACGAAGTAAAAAGGGCCGGTCGACGAAAGCGACCGGCCCTTTTCCGCGTGGTCTTCAGTAACTTGCTGGGGTTGGTATCGCCTGTCAGGCTAGCTGTCGGCATCTAACTCTTTCGTTGTGGGGCCAAAAAAGTATGAAATCTGCATCAATTAAATTGTTGATACTGTTGATGTTAACTTCCATCTGGGTATTTGGTGCGGAGGCGCGCCAATGGACCGTTCTCGGTCCCGACGGTGGAGATGTCCGCAGTCTGGCCTACGATCCGCAGAATCCGGATCGCATCCTGCTGGGGACAAGCACGGGCGTTATTTTCGTCTCCGACGATGCCGGCCATCATTGGTCCAGATTCGTCAAGCTCGGTGCAGGCGATGATTACGTGCTCGACCACATTGCTTTCGATCCCCAGAACTCCAAAACAATTTTTGTCTCCGCGTGGAGCGTCCAGGATCAGAGCGCCGGGGATATTTTCCGTACGTATAACGGCGGCAAAGACTGGGACGTTCTTGCGGGCATGCACGGCAAGTCCGTGCGCGCCATGGCGATCTCGGCCTCCGATAACAAGGTGGTAGTGGCGGGCGCACTCGATGGCGTTTACCGCAGCACCGATGGGGGGAATGCCTGGCAGCGCATCTCTCCGAGCGACGGTATCGTTAAGAACATCGAATCCATCGCCGTCGATCCCAAGAATCCGAACGTTGTTTATGCTGGAACCTGGCACCTGGCATGGAAGACCAGCGACGGCGGCGCCAACTGGCAGCACATCAACAAGGGCATGATCGATGATTCGGACGTGTTCTCGATCATCGTCAGCTCCGCTAATCCTTCTGAAGTTTTTGCCAGCGCCTGCTCCGGTATTTACAAGAGCGTCAGCGGCGGCGACCAGTTCGACAAGATCAAGGGCATTCCCTTTACTGCGCGGCGCACCCGCGTGTTGAAGCAGGATCCCAGCAATCCGGCAATCGTGTATGCCGGCACCACCGAGGGTCTGTGGAAGAGCGTGGACGAAGGGAGGAATTGGAAGCAAGTCAGCGATCCCCAAGTCGTGGTGAATGATGTGCTCATCGATCCTCGGAACTCCAAGCGCGTGTTGCTGGCGACCGACCGCAGCGGAGTGCTGGCGAGTGACGATTCCGCCGCATCCTTCACCTCATCCAACCGCGGATATTCTCACCGCTACGTGAGCGCAATCCTGGCCGATAGCAAGGAGCCCAACATGCTCTATATCGGACTGGTCAACGATCGCGAGTTTGGCGGCGTGTATACCACTCGCGACGGTGGACAAACCTGGCAGCAGAAGAGCTCGGGACTCGACGGCCGCGACGTATTCACCTTGAAGCAAGCCAGCAACGGAACGATCGTTGCAGGGACCAACCGCGGCGCGTTTGAACTCGCTGAGGGGAGCACGACGTGGCGTCCCATCAACAATATCGAGGTTGCCAAAACAGTTGCGCGTACCGTTACCCTGAAGAGCGGTAAGAAGAAAGTGATCACTTCCACCACCGCCACGCACTCCGTGTTGGAAGGCCGCGTCAACGATACCGATCTTGGATCGACTCGCTGGTATGCGGCTACTTCCTCCGGACTTTTCATCAGCAAAGATCATGGCAAAGTCTGGATGGGAGGAGCAGTTGACGGCGAGAAAGACTTCGTTGCCGTGCAGGTTCAGGACCATCTCGTGGTCGCGGCCACACACTCCGCGGTGTTGGTTTCGCAGGATGCAGGAGGGGCGTGGAAATCCACGCTGCTGGCATCCTATCCCATTAACGTTCGCAGCGTGACCGTCGTTCCCGACGGTCAGATCTTCGTAGCGACCCGCCAAGGCGCCTTCCACAGCGCGGATTCCGGCAAGAGCTGGAACCATGTTGCGTCAGGTTTGCCGGATAAGGACATCACATCGGTCGCCTATGACGGCAGCCACAATCGTCTGCTCGCGACCAGCGGCCAGACGGGCGTCGTGTTCGAGAGCACCGACAGCGGCAGCACCTGGCAGCGTGGACCAGATTCCGGTTTCCCGCTGCGCCGCATCAGCGTAGTGCACGGACGCTACGTTGCGGCGACTCCGTTTGATGGGGTAATTGCGCAGCCGGAAAACGATTCGCAGAGCGCCAACGCCGGCGGCGGCTCGAACTAGTTAGCGATTTCGAACGAAACTTTTCGCGGAGAGCGTGAGCTCTCCGCGATTTTTCTTGGGAATCAAATACTCGAGTGGTGAAGGGTGGCCCGGCCCCTCTGCTCTTCAAAACCCCATTGTGTCGTCCGCAGATGGTCCGTACGTAGCGGGTACAGGTTTTTCGTTCAACCGCAGATACACGCCGAGCTGCGCACGATGATGCACGATGTGATTCAGAAACATTTCCCGGTAGGCCAAGAATCGCTGCCCTTCGAAAATGGTCTTGCCTTGAAAGCTCAGCTTCCAGTTTTCTTTCCAGGCCTCATCCGGAGTGGCTTCGAGAGCAGCGCGAACCTTCGCCGTGCCCTCATCGAAAGCCTTCAAGAGTTGAGCGGGGGACTCGAAAGGCAACGGTTTGATGCTGCCTTTGGAAAAGTCGAGCTCGGGCGTAGTGAGTATCGTCAGACCAAAACCGGCCAGCTGTGCAACGTGGGGCGCCAGCTTTCCCAGGGGCATCGACTTGGCATGAGGCGCAAAATCCTTCTTGTCGGCGGGGACGCGTTCCAACATGGTGCGCGTCTTTTTCGTTTCTTCATCCAGTTCAGGCAGCAGCAATTCGCTAATGGACATGATTTTCTCCGTCGGTCGAGTATAAACGCGGGTCCTGAGTCATGGCCAGTGCGGTCTCCTACCCGCTGCCACAGTGAGTCAAAACCTTCCCCTAATCGCTGGTTCGGCATTGAGGAAAAGCAATTTCTACATAGGAAAAACCCGTAGTTTTATCGCAAGTGCATAATTCTTTTGGCCCGCGCAGTGGAACTTGACTTGCCACTAGTTGGGAAAAGGGGTTTTGAGCAACCATACTCAGCATGGAAAACTGTCGAAGGCGCGACTGTTTCAGGTCCAGGTTTGCTTGGATCCTCCTCAGTTTTGCTTTGAGCATTACTCCAGGATGTTCGCGCCCTGATGTATTTCACTGGACGGATACTGGCGCAAATTCTCCAGCCACCGCACCGAATCTTCCCTTCCACCCAGATCCTGAGCACGCAACCGACGACAGTGCGCGGCCGGCCTTACCGGAGGACGGCAAGACGGCGACCACGACGCCCTTCCGAGCGGCTGGGCGCCTCAGCCCGTACACTCTACCGGCCGGTACACTTATCACGGTCCGCCTGGAGAGTTCCCTTGCCATCTCGCAAGTCCGCGCCGGAGACACATTCTTAGCTACGGTCTCTGGCCCCATCACCGTTGACGGCAATATTGTCGTCGAAGGCGGTGCGCCCGTCAGTGGGCGAGTAGAGTCCGCCCAGCCGTCCGTGGACGGTCCCGGCCTAACTCGCGATCGAGGATTCGTGCGCTTGACTCTGAACAGCCTCACTCTCGATGGCAGTGTCCTTCCCCTCCAAACCTCAAGCTTGTTCGCCAGAGGAACATGGCAGTCAAACCCCCACTCAATCAGCATGAGAGCCGATGCAGCCTCGGGATCTTTCCAGGTACAACAAGGACGCCGTTTGACGTTCCGCCTCACCGCTCCCCTCACCTTCACCGCCCCAAATTCAATCGCCAATCGGCAATTGCCTGGCGCTTCGATCGAATGACAGAGACAACACCGCCATTTAGCGGCCGTTAAAATTTAATCATCCCTTCAAGTCCAACAATCTAATGCTTTTCGTCAGATTTTCCAAAGGTGCCTTTCTGCGCTGCGTGGCCTGTCACCACGGTTTCGGGAGCACCGAGGTATCGAGCACCCGATCTTCGGTTTCCTTCGGCACTTCTCCACGGCAGAGTATCCATATGAGCGCCGCCACTCCATTGTCCCGGTTAGAATATTGCGCGAAAGAGAGCGCAGAAACGGATTTCCGTTCCATCTTCGAACGCGCTCTCATCCCGGCAGCCCGTTATAGCTCCCAGGGCGTGATGGGCGAGAGTAATCTCGCCTTCCCGCAATCTCTGGATCCTGGCGAAGGAACGGATATTGCGGCTTTGCGATCTGGTTCCCCCGAGGACCATGAGACAACCAAGTCACCTCTGTGAGCATTGCTGGACTCCACCTGTGACAGTATTCGTGTCGAAGGAAAAGCAGCGGGTGTTCCCAAAAACATCCGTGGAGGCCTGCGGGCGATAGAAGCTGCAGGATCTTACTCATCACACCATCAGCACGCGGTCCAGAGTGCGCTGCCCTCGGCGAACCGATCTACCGGCAGCGAAGCCCATGGGGCTGAAAATCTTCAGCAAGCCATTGCCAAGTTGCGGGAACATTCCTACTCCGCGGTAGTCGTCGATCAGTTTCTTTTGGAAAGCGAGCCAGCCGAGAGCGATCAGGCGCTCGAACACCTGGGCACGGCCATCCCGGTCTATGTTGCTGTCTATCCTGCGAACTCGCGATGACAATCCCCAACGTCCCCGGGCCAGCGGTTGAAAAAATCGTTGCCGTGAATAATGTGGCGCGTGAAATGCGAGTGAGGTTGGATACAACCTGAGCCGTTATAAGCGCACCGTTCCTTCACGGCCAGAATGTGGCTTGCAAAATGTGTGCGACGGCGGCTAAAAAAGGTTTTCGCCTCCAACCTCATTTCGCACTAGAATGGGCCAGCACACTTGCTGGATCCCGCCTTCGTCGCGGCATCCAGCATGCGCAAGGAGTGCCATTGCACGTTCTGGTCACTGCCGATACCATGTCCGGCTCCTGGACCTACGCTCGCGAACTGGTCACTGGCCTGGTTACGCGCGGCGTGCGGGTCACGCTGGTCACCTTCGGTGAGATCCCTCTGCCCGACCAGACTGCATGGATGGATCGTCTTCACGGTCTCGAATACCGCCCCACCGCTTTCCGCCTGGAGTGGATGGATGAAGCTCCACAAGACCTTCCCGAGTCTTCTGAATTCCTGATGAACCTGGTGCGAGAGGTTCTTCCCGACGTGATCCATCTCCACCAGTTCTGTCACGGAAATCTCGCTGTCGATATTCCTCGTGTAATCATGGCGCACGGCGATCTGATCACCTGGAGCCAGGCCGTGCAGGGTTGCACGCCCCAGCCCACGCGTTGGCTGAGATGGTATCGCGACACCGCCATCCGCGGCATCGCGGCCGCCGACGCGATAGTGGCGCCTTCCGCCTGGATGCTCGACGCGCTTCGCACGACCTACACTCGCCCGCGCCGCGAAGCCGTCATTTATCCCGGACGCAATCCAATCTTTTTCAATCCTTACATCAGGAAAGACGATTCCGTGCTTTCCGTGGGCCGCCTCGTCGATGCCGGCAAACAAGTCTCCCTCCTGACTCAACATAATCATCCGTTCCCCGTCTGCATCGTGGGCGCGGAACAGACCGTGCCCGTTCCCCGTATCCCGATCCGCGCGGACGTGAAAGTTTCCACCGCGCAGGCCTCGATCGCCATCCGCGGTCCTCAGACCGACGCTCAATTGCGCGCCCTCTATAGCCGTGCCGCCATCTACGCCGCCACTCCTCGCTACGAACCCCTCGGCATGCCCGCCCTGGATGCCGCTTTTTCGCGCTGTGCCATCGTCGCCAATGACATTCCCAGCTTTCGCGAAGTCTGGGGCGATGATGCGCTTTACTTTCGTACGAACGACTCCGGCAGCCTCGCAGCCATGCTTCGTCGCTTCGCCTCCGATCGTTCCTTGTGCCATGCCTATGCCGACCGCGCCTTTGCCCGCGCCCGCGAGCGTTTCACCGCTCATCGCATGATCGAAAACTACCTCGACCTTTACGGCAGCCTCGTCTCCGAACGTTCCATCGCTGCCTGATTGCCAGTGGGGAGCGGGCACTCCGGCCCGCTGCCTTGAACCTATCGGCAGGTACGCTCGAGATTCTCGCTGCTGAAGAGACCTTCAAGGAGTCGCGGTCGCAGTTTCACAACGAACTCTTCGCTCCCGCCGTTCCTTGTCAACCCACCGTCCCGCAGTTGCATCCAACGCAGTCTGCGGTTCGAGGTGAAAGAGTGCCCCAAGTTTCCAGCGGAACCATCCCCTTACGAAAGTTCGGCCGCGCCGATGCGAAGATTTCCGCCCTTGGTTTCGGCTGCCACCATCTCGGCGAAGCCCGGGATGCAACCACGGCGTCCGGTTTTTCGACAATGCATGGGAGTATCACGACGGACTCAGCGAAGAGCGCCTCGGCAAAGCGTTGCGAGGCAAGCGGGATCAGGCGTTCGT
>JBEKUD010000056.1:0-28687 GCA_049515395.1 Candidatus Sulfotelmatobacter sp.
TTGGCTGCCATCTTGGCGCGCATCAGGTTAGGAATAGCGATCGCTGCAATGATCAGGATGATCGCAACCACGATCAGCAGCTCAATCAGTGAGAAGCCCTTCTGTTGTTTCCGCATCTCTTTTGTTCCCCTCTTTGACTTTCTTTGAATTCATGCTGGTCATGGAATGACTCAGTCGGACTTGATGTTCGCACTTCCCTAGCCAAACCAGCTAGTTACCTTGGTTCTGGCCCGTTGGCGAAGAAGATCTTTATTTTCATAACAAAGCCAAACTTTAGGCTTATTGTACCGTGGCTCGAACTCTCGCTTATTGCCAAAATCTGTCATGACGTTGACCGTTCGCGGTATCACCTGCACGAACCGCCGAACAATCTTTAGAACGCTTCAGAGGCTAGAGCTTGCGTACCGGGATTCGGGCCATCACAATGGTAACGTCAATGCGCTCCTGTGCTCGGCCCGCTACCGAGGCTCTTGCATATAATCGTCCTTAGAGGACCCAAGGTCGAATCTTTGTCTTTAAACGCAACCGCGACAAACGCAACCGCGACTGAGATACAGCCCATAACAAGGTCCCGACCACCGGCACGGCTATTCCTGTCCGGCCAGAGGCGGAGCACGGTTTTGTGTCTTCTGCTGGCACTGCTTACGCTGGCTTTCTACAATCCGATCGTCCACAACGGGTTCACCAATTTTGACGACAATGGTTACATTACGGATAACCCACACGTCCGCCAGGGTCTGACTTGGGACACCGTGAAGTGGGCGTTCACGAGCCGGGATTGCGCGAACTGGCACCCGCTCACCTGGCTCTCGCACGCTCTTGATTACCAGCTATTCAAGCTGAACCCAGCGGGCCACCACTACATAACGGTTCTGCTGCACGCTCTGAATGCGATCTTGTTGTTTCTACTTCTCGAGGGCGCCACTGGATTAACCTGGCCCGCTTTCATGGTGTCTGCCTTATTCGCACTCCATCCGGTGAATGTGGAATCGGTGGCCTGGGCGGCGGAGCGGAAGAACGTGCTCAGCATGGTCTTTTTCTTACTCGCCCTGCATGCCTACGGATGGTATGTGCGCCGCCTGAGCGTCAAAAGGTATTTGACAGTGGCGGTTCTGTTCGCGCTGGGATTGATGGCCAAGCCCGAGATCATCACGCTACCGTTTCTATTGCTGTTATGGGACTATTGGCCGCTGCGGCGAATGGATGGCGGACATTACTTCGAGGGTCGTTCCGGGGCGCAGGTTCGGCGATCGTTCTCGTTCCTATTTCTGGAAAAAGTACCGCTGTTAGTGCTTTCGGCGGGAAGCGCTCTGATCACAATCGTGGCTCAAAAAGCCGGGCATACGTTACGCGATGCTCCCGCTTGGGTCCGATTCGGGAACGCAGCCGTGGCTTACGTGCGCTACCTAGGGAAGGCGTTTTGGCCGGTGCGGCTGGCCGCACCGTATCCCCATCTAGGACGGCTTCTGCCAATTTGGGAAATTGTTGCCTCCTCCGCATTATTGCTCTTCGTCACCGGCCTCTTTCTGCACAGGCGGGAGCGTCGCTACCTGGGGGTGGGCTGGTTTTGGTTCCTGGGAACGCTGGTCCCGGTGATCGGCCTGGTCCAGGTCAGCACGCAGGCGATGGCGGACCGTTATGCATATCTACCTTACATCGGTCTTTTTGTGTGCGTGATTTTTGGGGTGGCGGAAATCGCACGGGCGCGGAAGATCTCAGGGGTCTGGTTGGCTGTACCCGCTGCCGTGGTTTTGCTCGCCTTGGGCATGGTCACCCGTCATCAGCTCTCGTATTGGCATGACAGCGAGGCTCTATGGCGACACGCACTGAATGTCACCGAGCGAAACTATTTTGCGCACGACGCCCTCGGACACGTTCTGGCCGATCAAGGTCGAGCCCCGGAAGCGATTGCGGAGTTCAGTGCCGCCGAAAATCTCGGCGCCTATTCTCCGGAGGAGATGGTCAGGTTTGGCTATTACGAGCAAACCCGTGGGCACGTGCAGGAGGCGATTGAGCAATACCGGCGGGCACTCGACAATTTGCCGGATTCGGGCTCACGATCAATCGCTCTCGGTTTGCTGGGGTCCGCCTTTACTCAAACGGGTGACCTCCCCCGGGCAAAGATGGGCTACGCTTACGCATTACAACAGAATCCTGACAACGCCCCGGCTCTGATCGGCAGCGGCTTGCTGGCAGAACGGGACGGAGATCTTGCATTCGCGGTAGCGCAGATTTCTCATGCAATGAAGGTCGAACCCACCGACGTAGGCTATCTCTTGCTCGAACAGGCACTGCGTCGCGTCGGGCGCGTTCGAGAGGCGGACGATGCCCACACTCACGCGCAACAGGCGTCTCAGGACTTCACTCAAGCGCAACATTCTGCGGCGCAAATGCTGGCTTCGGCCGGCATCGGAAGCCGCTGAGCTACTTCGTTTCCGCGTTCCGAAGACAGTTGAGTCCGATTTCCCGGGAGCGTGAGCGGTTGCTCCCGCGCAATACCGTCGTCGGCAGCGTTTAGCTTTAGCGGAGTTCTAGCGAGAGTGCGTCTGCGGCTCGCTGGGCCTCGGAGAGATGTGGAGAAAGTTTCAGGGCTTGCCGATAGGCGGCAAGAGCGTTGGAGGGGCGATTGTCTTGCCTGAGGGCGCGACCGAGATGCAAGTACCCCTCCGCCGTAGGCTGCAACTGAACAGCCTGAGAAAAATCCTGGATCGCCTCGTCGGGCTTGCCCTGTTCGAGAGCCATGTCGCCCATTCCCATCCATGTATTTGGAACGCTGGAATCCAATTGCAAGGCTTGATCGAAACTTTCCTTCGCTTGGACGAGGTTCCCCAGTCGGCGGTAGGCCGACCCCAGGTTGGCATATTCAAGCGCGCGGAGGCCAGGTGTACAAGCCAGGTGAACGACGATCTGATATTGCTGAATCGCTTCGGCAAACCGCAGGTGCTGTTGCAGATAAGCCCCGATGGCGGCATGGGAGATTGGGTCGTCCGCGACGATTCTAGCTGCGTGCTGAAAATGCGGGTACGCTTCTTCGGCGCGGCCCTCCTGGATCAAAGCTCCGCCAACTCCGTCTTCCGCGAGAAAATTGTTTTCGGTAACGGCCAGCGCGTGCGACCACAAAGTGAGGCTGTCCTTCCAATACCCAATCTGCCGGGAACTCACGGCGGAAATTGCAACCAAGATGCAGGCGGCGATGGCGACGCGGAGCGGCCGACCCAGTTTTTTCGAGTCCGCCAGATCGGAGGCGCCCATCACCGCCATGACGATGATTCCTAAGCACGGAATGTAGGCGTAGCGATCGGCCATTGCCTGACTGCCCACCTGCACGAAGCCAATCACTGGGACCAGAGTTCCGAGGAAAAAAAGCCATCCCGCGACCAGGTAGGATCGGGTCCGCAGTTTAAAGACCAGCCCACTCACTGCGATGAGAAAGACAGCGGCGAGGGTGACTTTCCACCCCGCGAGCGAATTTCCTGGATGGGGGTAGAGTGGCGCAAGGCGAGCCGGCCAGAACGTTTTCCAGACGTATGCCGCGTAAGAGTAGATGGCATTCTCGAGTCGCCCTTGCAGAGGAAACCGCTGGACCGTCGCGACCGCTCCGCCATGCCCCTGCGCAACGACTGCGACCACGGAAGCTGCGATAGAGAGCGTCAGCAAGGGCAGTTTTTCAAGGAAAAGCGTTCCGAACCAGGCGCGAGATGAATTGAGGGGGGATGGCGCAGTCAGTCCGCGGATGCGCCCCAGCGGCCAATAGTCCAACACGAGCAACACGAACGGCAGCGTAACCAGCATCGACTTCGAGGCTAATCCGCACGCAAAAAACACGGCGACCACGACATAGCGACGCCAACCCGGCTTGAGCGAGTACCAGCCGTAAGCGCCAATGGTCAAAAGGAAAAACATCGTGCTGAGGACATTCTTGCGCTCCGAAATCCAGGCAACCGATTCGACGTTCAAAGGATGCAAAGCAAAAAGGGCGGCTACGAGAAGGCTCACACCGATACGCCTTGTGCCGCGAAAAAGCAACAGGAAGAGCAATACCACGTTCCCGGCATGCAGGATGATGTTGGTGAAATGATGGCCGGCAGGGTTCAAACGGAATAGCTGACAATCGAGGGCATGGGAAAGCCAGGTCAGGGGATGCCAATTGCCGTAAGTCGAGGTCATCGCCCAGGCGATCGTGCTCGAGGTCAACCCGGCGCGTACGTGGAGATTCTCGGTGACATACGTATCGTCATCGAAGTTGAGGAAGGAGAAGTGGGTCGCCTGGTTGTAAAGCAGCAGCACAACGACGACGAGAAGCAGGGAAACAATAAGCGCTCTTTTTTCCGGCGGAGCAGAAATCTGTTGCGGCTTAACGCGCGGAGGCTGTGATTCCCGGAGGAGAGCAGGCATATCGAAATTTAATCACAGAATGAATACGAAGCAAGGGATGGTTCAGCACGGAGGTAACGATGGCGATCGCTCAGATGTCGACGCCGTGCGGTATCATTCCGCTTTTACCAGCAGGCAAGTTACGTCGTCGTGCTGCGGAGTGTTGCCGACGAAAAGATCCAGTTCTGCCATCAGGCGATCCAGCATTTCGGCCGGAGTGGAAGCGGCGCCGGCTGCGATTGCGCCGAGCAGGCGGGGTTCCCCATATTCGTCCTGATGAACATTTTCGGCCTCGACTAAGCCATCGGTAAAAATAATGAGCCAATCGCCGGGGGCGAGCGCCACGCTCGCAGACTCATACTTGGCTTCGGACTGAATCCCGATGGGCAAGCCGCCCACGTCCAGGCGCTCGATCAATCCATTACTGCGACGCAGAATCGGATTATTGTGGCCGGCGTTGATGTAGGTGAAAACGCGCCGGGCTGGGTCGTATTCCGAAAGGAAGGCGGTGGTGAAGCGAAGTCCGCCTTGGCTGTTGGAGCACGCGTATTTATTCATGTTTGCCACCAGTTCGGGGAGTGCGACCCGAGCGGTGGAAAGGGTTTTCAGGCTGGCCTGAAAAGTTGCCATGAGCATGGCGGCAGGAATGCTTTTCCCGGCAACGTCGGCCACGGCGAGCATCACGCGGTTTTCTTCGTTCGTTCTCCCCGGGCGCGGAAAGACGTC
Source organism: Candidatus Sulfotelmatobacter sp. (assembly GCA_049515395.1). Taxonomy (GTDB): domain Bacteria; phylum Acidobacteriota; class Terriglobia; order Terriglobales; family Acidobacteriaceae; genus Sulfotelmatobacter. Next base: position 5,101 of record JBEKUD010000056.1, read on the forward strand.
GTAATAGTCCCCGGCGACGGTGTTGGCGGGTCGGGTGGCGTAGGCAACTGAAATTCCAGGAATCTGCGGCGGGGCTCCTGGGAGCAGCCAAGTTTGGATCTCGCGGGCGATTTGCAAGTCGCGCTTCATCACGACGCGGTCGGCAATCTCCAGCATCAGCAGGACGAACATCAACAGACCGCCCCAGAAATGGAGGTCGAACTCCAGGATGTGAAACTCGTGGTCCTGGCCGCGATAACTGAAGCCACTGCTGGGAAATACAAGCATGACGAGCGCCGCCAGCAGCAAGACGCGGCGTGCCGGGGAAAGCTTCTCGAGAACCGCCCAGAAAAATTCCTTGACGATGTGTAAGCGGTGTCCGCGCCGGCTGAGGTCGACCGGCATCTTGGCGGCAACGTCGCGGGAATAGAGCCGGTAACTGGCGCGAGCTTCCGTTCGAAACTGCGACCAGAGTTGTGTGAGTTCGAGGCCTTCAGTAACCCGCCGCCAGAAATTGTGCATGCGCACTTTCAAAGGAGGGCGTTGAAGGGTCGCCGGTGGAAGAGCGGTGGCCATGGATTCGGTGATTATAGAGGAGGAAGCCAGCCATCATTCGATTGTCGATCTGCAATTGCCGCCTGTGTAAAAATCGGCAATTGGAATCGCAAATCGAAAATTCTAGAACAGCCCCAACTGCTCGTCCAAATCCTGTACCGGCCATTTGCGGGCATTCATTGATCCACGAGGATCCGCGCGTGTTATGCCGTATTTCTGGCGCAACATGCCGATTAGTTGTGCCACGCGCTTGCCGTAGGAAGGCGGTAGGAATGAGCGGTCCTGATAGCGCTGGCGGTAGTCCTCGACCAAGTGCGGGAACTGCTCTTCTAGGAAGGGAAGAAACACCGCAGCCGAACAAGGTTTCAGAAATAACGGTCCGGCGAAGATGTGCGTGGCTCCCGCTTCGGCGGCTGCGCGCACGACCGCTTCAAGATCCGCGGGCGCGTCGGTAATAGCGGGGAGCACGGGCGCCGAACTCACGCCCACGTTGATCCCAGCTGCGCTCAATTCGCGAACAGCCTCTAGGCGCAGGTCCGGACGCGGCGCGCGCGGTTCCAGAATCCTCGCCAGCGCAACGTTCATCGTGGTCACGGTGATGTGGATTGACAGCGAGTTGTTCACGGCGATCTCGCGCAAGAGTTCCACATCGCGGACGATGAGATTCGATTTGGTAACCATGCCCAGTTCGAAACCGCGATGGCGAGAGAATTCCTCCAGAATTCCGCGTGTCACTTCGTAACGGCGCTCGGCTGGCTGATAGGGATCGGTAGCGGTGCCGAGCGCGATTGCTTCCCTGGGCTTGACTCGACGCAGATCACGCCGCAGGATCTCGGCGGTGTGCTGCTTGACATAGATTTTCTGCTCGAACTCGAGGCCGTCGCGCATTTCCATGAACTCGTGGGTGTAGCGTGCATAGCAGTATTTACACGCGAACTCACAACCCCGGTACGGGTTGATGGTCCAGGTGAAAGGAAGTCCGCGGCGACTGGTGCAGCGGTTCAGCAGGGAGCGGGCCGGCAACGTGAAATATTCTACGTTGTGCCCCTCGCGCAAGGAATCGCCCTCCGCCGCAAGCCGGGCGATGCCGATCAGCGGCGATTTTTCGGGAGGCGGGAACAGCGGGGCAGGGAACATGGTTTTGCCTTTTGTTCGCCTATGGTAACCCCGCAAAACGAGGCCGTCAAGGGATAATCTGCACCGACGATTGAACCATCCTTTTGATCAATCGATTCACGGTTGGGCAGCGGTCTTTTGCGCTGGCTTCTCAAACAACTTCGGATCGATCGTCGGATTGAATTCCAATGTTTTGTACTCCGCCGTGCTGGAATCCTGGCCGTTTTGTTTGTTGTGACGCAGCATGGGAAGGTTCAAACCGCTTACCGGCTTCCAGTCATCCATGTCGGTCTCACCCTGCACAGGACCACTTTGGCCAATCATCTTGTAGGTCTCTTTTAAGATGTGACCGGTCTGCGGGTCCACAAACCAGCGGATCGCGATGCCGTCGGAGTTCACGTCCACGATGCGGGCCTCAGTATTGCCGACCTTTTCCGATCCGGCGGCGCGGAAAAACATATTGGGGTTTTTCCAATGCGAGGTAATGAAAACGGGATCGCGCTTGATCTGATCGAGCGTCTCGGTTTTTCGACTCTCGGGCCAGTTCTGAACATCTCCGGTCGGAAGATCGACGAATGCGGCTTCCGGTGTTGCTACGATCTTTACCACGCCATTCGGAGTTTGCATTTCAGCGTGCAGGCGATCAGGAAAAACGATGACCGTGTGCATCGGCATAGGGAAATCCCCCTGAGGCGTTTTCTGAGTGAGAGTGAGATCCGCCTGAACGGCCTTGATGGCCGCAAGTTTCTCTTCGCCGCCCATGGCGGCCACAACTTTCGCCGCTAAGGCTTTTCCCTCTGCATTCGACGCCGTGGGTTTGGCGCCTTCTTCCTTCTCGCCTCCTCCTGCATCTTGCTTGGTTCCGGGCGGAGGCGGAATGGTGATGTCAATTTCCTTCACCGGACCCAGTGAGGAGAGAGGTTTGTCGAACTCTTTGGTATTACCGACCACCAGTACCGCGAGTTGATCGCGGTGCACATACTTCGCGGCGATGCGATTCACCTCCGCGGCGTTCACCTTCTGGATTTCCCCGGGATATTTATCGAGCCAGTCGGCAGGATAGCCGTAGAACTCATAGGTCATGCGCTCGGCGAGAACTTTATCGGGCGAGTCGAGCCGGAAGATGAATGCGTTCAGGATCGCATCTTTGGCCTGCTTGATCTCTTCCTCCGTGATGGGGTTCTGGTTCACATTGTGAATGTCCTCATCGAGCGCCTGCACAGTCTCGATTGTGGTTTGACTCTTGGTACCCGCCACGAATTGCAGAATGCCGGGATGGCCGAAGTTCGTACCGATGCCGCCGCCAACGTTGTATGCGAGTCCGCGTTTGGTGCGGATGTCGTTGAACAGGCGCGAAGAGAATCCGCCGCCAAATGCTTCGTTGAACACTGCAATGGCGTAGTAGTCCGGGTTGTTGCGCGTCGTTCCCAGCGCGACCAGGTGAATGCTGCTTTGATTCACATCTGCTTTTGGAATGAGATAGTAGCCTGGCGGCGCCGGGTGAAACCTGATCTCTTCTTTCGGGAGTTCAGGGCCTTTCGCCCAGGATTCAAAAGCCGCGCGCAGCTTCGCTTCCATGATTGCGGAATCGAAGTCTCCGCTGAGACCCAGGATGATGTGATTGGGATGGACGTACCGGTTGTGCCAATCGATTAGATCCTGGCGGGTGACAGCGGCGATGGTCGAGTATTCGGGCTCGCGCGCATAAGGGTTGTTGGCCCCATACGCCAGCTTGGCGGATTCGCGTGCCGCAATGGCCCCAATTTCGTCGTTGCGCCGTGCAATGCTGTCGTCGGCTTGCTTCTGGGCGATATCGAGCTTGTCGGCGCGAAATTCGGGATTCTGCAGCAAGTCGGCGAACACTTTGAAAACGTCATCGAAATCACCCTTCAGGCAGGACAGACTCATGGTAGTTGAGTCGGAGCCACCGCCTGTTTCCACCTTGGCCGCGCGCACTTCCAGAAAGTCATCCAGTTGATCGCCGGTTTGGGTTCTAGTCCCTCCCGTACGCCACACTTCCCCGAAGAGATCGACCAAGCCAATTTTGGCGGCGGGTTCGTTACTCGATCCCCCACGAATGCGCGCGCTTGCATCGATCAGAGGAAGTTCGTGATCCTCTTGCAAAAAGATCACCATCCCGTTCGACAGCGGAATGCGTTTAGGCTGCGGCGGATGAAAGGTCGGCAATGTGGGTACGGGGATCTGCGTCCAACTCGTCGCTTGCGATGCGGCCTGCGGAGTCGACACAAGCAGAGTGGCGGCGGCTACAAGAACCAGCCCAACAATCTCGCGTTTGTTTTTCATTGCGCACCTCCCTGATCCGACGAGCCCTGGTTGCCGGAGCCTGTGGTGGTTTCGATCACGCCCACGGTACGGTTCGTCTCGTTGAAAGTTTCGTTGGCTACGCGTCGGATATCGGCCTTGGTTACCTGGTCGATGCGGTCCACCGATCGGAATAACTCGCGCCAATCACCGTAGCGAGTTTGGTAGGTCGCCAACTGGGTCGCCAATCCTTCGTTGTCCGCGAGGCCGCGGATGAGGTTGGCTTTGGTGCGAGTTTTGATCATCTTCAGTTCATCATCGCGGATGTCTTCTTTTTTCAGGCGCTCGATCTCAACGTGAATTGCGTCCGCGACTTCCTTGTTGGTGTGCCCAGGTAGCGGGAAAGCGTAGAAGGCGAACAGGTGCGGATACTTGGTGCCGGGCAGCCCGCTAAAACCTGCGGAGAAGGAAGCAATCTTTTTGTCGCGTACCAGAGCCCGGTAGAGACGGGAGGTCCGCCCTTCCGACATCAGATCGGTGATTGCATCGTACACCGCGTCATCTTTACTTCGGTAATCAGGCCGATGATAGCCCTCGAGGTAGAGCGGCTGCGTTTGCTCCATCAGTTCGACTCTGCGTTCGGAATTCTGCGGAGGCTCGGTGGTGGTGGTTTCATCGGGCTTGTGGCTCATGGGCAGAAGGCTGAAATATTTTTCGAGAATCGGCATGACCTGTTCAGCCTTTAGATCGCCAGCCACGGCGACCACGATATTTGCGGGCACGTAATATTTGTCAAAGAATTTCTTCGCGTCGGTGGCAGAAAAATAATTAAGATCTGCCATCCAACCAATGGTTGGCCGATGGTAGGGGTGGGCCTCAAACGCTGCAGCGTCAAACTGTTCGAGCAAACGGCCGATGGGATTGCTGTCCGTTCGCAGGCGGCGCTCTTCGATCACCACGTTGCGTTCCTTGTAAAACTCACGCATCACGGGGTGCAGAAAACGATCCGACTCAAGATATGCCCAACGCTCGATCATGTTCACGGGCAGAGAGTAGTGGTAATCGGTCTCATCGTAATCGGTGGAGGCGTTGAGGTCCTGACCTCCACTTTGCTCGATGATCTTGCCAAATTGATTAGGTACGACGAATCTGTCGGCCGCCGCAATGGCATCTTTCCAGGCTTTCTCCAATTCCTTTAGCTTAGCCTCGTCGCGTCCCACCTCTTTGTCGCGCTCCGCGATGTAGGCGGCATAGGCGGTCTCCACTTTTTCCAGCGCGGGCTGCTCTGCGGCGTAGTCGGTGGTGCCGATCTTGTCCGTGCCTTTAAAAGCCATGTGCTCGAACATGTGAGCCAGACCCGTCTGGCGCATGGGGTCCTGCGTGGAGCCGGCATCGACCAGCGTGTAAAACGAGAACACGGGAGCCTCAGGCCGCTCGCAGACGATCAGGGTCAGGCCGTTCTCGAGCTTCTTCACCGTGATGCGCTTTTCAAAAGACGCGACATCCTGCGCGGCGCCCAGCGCCGTGAGCAGCAGAATGAGACTTAAGGCAGAAAGTAGGCGATGTTTCATCGGACCTCCAACGGATCAGACGGATGTGCGCGGACAGCCATGACTAGACGAATATGAGGGGCAGAACTCTGAAATTACGTGGCGGGAAGGGAGCTTGTCAAACCGCTCGGTGCGTTCCTCCGACAGAACGTGTAGGGGTGGACCAGTATTTCGCGCCGCTAGGGATTTCAGGCACAATGCATGCTGGAGCAAGGGCGCCATGGATTCGAACATCGAGGTTCAGGGCAAGCAACTCAAGCTGTCAAATCTCGAAAAGGTTCTGTACCCAGCCGGGGGATTCACTAAGCAGCAGGTGATCGATTATTACGTTCGCATCGCGCCGGCGATCTTGCCCCACTTGGCTGGACGCGCGCTCACCCGCAAGCGCTATCCCAACGGGGTGGACAAGGAATTTTTTTATGAAAAAAACGCCCCCCAACATCGGCCGGACTGGGTGAAAACTGCTCCGATCTGGAGCGAGGGGAATCATCGCACGGTTCACTACATTCTGGCGAACGATCTGCCGACGTTGGTGTGGCTGGCGAACCTGGCCGCGATCGAATTGCATCCGTCGCTCGCCTTGGCGAAAGATATCACTTGCCCCACGATGATGGTCTTCGATCTTGATCCAGGGCCACCCGCCGACATTGTCCAATGCTGCCGGGTGGGCTTGTGGCTGCGCGAGGTTTTCGAACATTTTGAATTGCAGAGTTTTCCAAAGACTTCGGGCTCCAAGGGCCTGCAGATATACGTACCGCTGAATACTCCGACCAAATACGAATTCACAAAGAACTTTGCGCACGCGCTGGCGCAATTGCTGGAACATGACCACCCTGAGATGGTGGTGTCTGACATGAAGAAGCAGATGCGAACGGGGAAAGTCTTTGTCGACTGGAGCCAGAACGATGAACACAAAACCACCGTCGCTGTTTATTCGCTGCGGGCCCGGGAGCGGCCCACGGTTTCGACACCGGTGAGCTGGCAGGAAGTGGAGCGCGCTCTGAAAAAGAAAGATGCAAACCTGCTGGTGTTTGAAGCGCGGCAGACGGTTGCGCGTGTGGAGAAGATGGGCGACTTGTTCGCTCCGGTGAACGAATTGAAGCAGCGTTTGCCGGATCTCAAGGGAGTTGCGGCCGCGGCCGTAGAAAAAACCGAGGCGCCGATTTTGATCGCGGCTCAGGCCGAAGAAAAGCCGAAGGTCGTCCAGCGCGCAGCTGCGATAAAATCCACTAAACGTCCGGCGTCAGGCCGGATGAAACGCAAGGTATAATCCGTCCGCTACGATTTTGCAACGAGACTTGCCATGCCTCAGCTGTTTGTCGGGACATCCGGATGGGCCTATCCGAGTTGGAAGCCGGATTTTTATCCGGCAAAACTTGCGCAAAAGAAGTTTCTGGGTCATTACTCCACGAAGCTCAATACCGTCGAGGTCAATTTTACTTTTCGTCAACTGGTAAAGGAGACGACCATCCAAAACTGGATTCAGGAGACGCCCGCGCATTTTCGCTTTGGAGTGAAGGCGCACCAGGTGATCACTCACATCAAGCGGTTAAAGGGAACGGAAGATTTCTTGCCACGATTCTTAACGACGATTGAGCCTCTGGCCAGCGTCGGCAAGCTCGGTCCGGTGCTCTTTCAGTTGCCGCCAAACTTGAAGGCAGATATTGCATTGCTCAAGGATTTTCTGGCGACGGTTCCGCGTGCGTTGCCTTCAGCCTTTGAATTTCGTCACGATTCGTGGTTCTCCGATGCGGCGTGGGAAGTTCTCAAATCGCGTGCCGTGGCGCTATGCGTAGCCGAAACGGAAGAGCGAACAACCCCGGATGTGACTACGGGAGCTTTTGCCTACTACCGGTTCCGCAAGCCGAATTACACGGCGGAAGAACGCAGCCGCATGGTCGCGCGCATCGCGGAACACAGGGCTGCGGGCCGCGATGTTTACGCTTACTTCAAGCACGAGGAAACTCCGCAGGGAGCGTTGTACGCCGTGGACCTCCTGCGGGATGCCGGCCAGGCCTCTGAGACATCGGGTGGTGGACGGTAATCGCTTAAGACACTTTTCGCAGCGTCCGATAACGCGCACAATCAGTATCCCTCCGAAATGGTTGCAGATACCAACTCGCGCTCGCTCTGCAGTTTTCTCGATTACTTGAGAATCGAGAAAGGATTGGCTCCGCTTTCGGTGGGCGCTTACAAAACCGATATTTTTCAGTTCTCAGGATTTCTGGAAAAGCGCCAGCGATGGCTATTGACTGCTCAACGCTCCGATGTGCGCGATTTTCTGCAACAGCTTTTTTCCCATCAAGTGGATGGCCGCAGTGTGGGAAGGAAACTCTCGGCACTCCGCCATCTTTATCGCTATCTGCTGCTTGATAAAAAGATCGACCAGGATCCCACGCTGGACATCGATTCGCCCCGGCAGTGGAAGGTTCTTCCGAAAGCGCTGGCACGCGACGAAATGGAAGCGACGCTAGCCGCCCCGCTCACACGACATAACGCGAATCTCCCCGGTAAAACCAAGGAATCAGAAGCGCTGGCTGTGCGCGATCGCGCGATTCTGGAGGTTCTCTATGCGGGAGCGTTGCGCGTCTCGGAATTGACCAACGCCAAGCTGGAAGACCTGAAGCTACAGGCCGGATACATGCTGGTGCGCGGGAAGGGCGATAAGGAGCGTGTGGTGCCGCTGGGGAAATCGGCGCAGGGCGCGCTTACAGAGTACTTGTCGCACGCACGTCCCACACTCGCAGTAAGGAGGGAAGAGGCGGCGGCAGGAACATCGATTGGCATTCCATTTCCGCTATTCGTCGCGCGCGGCGGCCGAAAGCTGACGCGGCAGCGTATCTGGCAGATGGTGCGTGCTGCCTCCGCTGCTTCCGGGCGCGTTGCCTCTCCGCACATGCTGCGCCATTCCTGCGCTACCCACATGGTGGAGAATGGCGCGGACCTACGCACCGTGCAAACCATTCTTGGCCATGCCGACATTTCAACCACGCAGGTGTATACGCATCTGGCGCTTGATCGCCTCAGGACGGTGTATCAAAAGCACCATCCGCGGGCGAAGGCTCGAGGAAGAAATCGTTGACTGATGATTGCTGATTTAAAAACCGAAGCCCTTTCGCCATCGGGTATTTTCAATCAACCATCAGAAATCAACAACCCGCAATGACTAAATCGAACACCATTGTCGCCAAGGCGGTCGCAGATTTCCTGCGGCATTTGCACGAACGCAACGCTTCGGCGCACACCATCAAGGCCTACCGCCAGGATCTGATGCTCTTCTCCTCCTATGCCGGGTCGCGGGGATGGAAGCAAATCGATCACATCGCGGTGCGAGGATTTCTTTCGCAACTTTATGACAAAGGCCTGAGTAAGCCTTCGGTGGCGCGCGCTCTGGCAGCCGTGCGCTCCCTGTACCGCTGGCTGGCCCGGGAGGGCGTGGTGGAGCAGAATCCTGCGAAGCTGGTGGCCACTCCAAGACTTCCGAAGAAACTTCCGCGCGTGCCGACGATCGAGGAAATGAATTTCGTGATTGACGGTGAAATGCCCGACGTTGCGGCGTTTCCGGAGCGAGATCGTCTGCTGCTGGAATTGCTCTACGGATGCGGCATCCGCAATTCAGAGCTGACCGGAATCAATCTCGATGACGTTGGGTTGAGTGCGGAGGCAATCCTCATTCGCGGCAAAGGAAAAAAGGAACGCTACGTGCCATTTGGCGATTCGGTAAAAGCAGCATTGGCCGCGTATCTTCCCCAACGTCAGAATCTTCTCGCCGACGCCCAGAAAAATCTCAACGCCCTGTTGATCAACCGACGCGGCGGACGGCTTACGACGCGCAGCGTCGGTCGTATCATCAAGAAAATAGCCGTGGCGAGAGGTTTGTCGCCGGATGTCCACCCCCACACGCTGCGCCACGCCTTCGGAACGCACATGCTGGAAGAAGGCGCCGACCTGCGCGCTATTCAGGAGCTACTCGGGCACGAACGGCTTGCCACAACGCAGCGCTACACGCAGCTATCGATGAAACATGTGCTCCAGGTGTATGACCAGACGCATCCCAGGGCAAAGTAAGGAGAATCCGCAGAAATCATACTTTCCAGGAGCCGTTGCCCAGGAAGAACTGGTTCGCTTACTCTCTTGTCCCGCTCCTAGCGGCTGTGGTATTTGTTGAGTCCTCCGCACGGTCGCAGACAGGCGAGGTGCAGGGCACGATTGCGAAAGGCCAAACCATCATCATCCGCGAACGCGGAAAGCACCACGCCTACGATTTCGAGGATGATTTGCAACTCTTCGGGATTGAGCCGGCGAAGTTGTTGTTCCAGAATCGCTGGAACGGGAAGTTGTACCGCCTGATGTATGTCGTCGGGCCCTCAGGTGGCGGGGCAGACGGTCAGTGCGGGGCAGGCCAGGAAGAGGATTTGATTGGGCAGGTACTCGACTCCAAATGGGCGCAGGGTGATTACAACGTTGAACTTGTTGCCTCTTGTGCCGTCAAGATTGAAGGTGTCCGGTCCGAGTCCTACGCGGTCAAGCAGGGAAAACTGACTGCCGAAGATCGAGACGATCGCGACAACGTAATACGCACACGAACCTACGACTCCGCAAAGCCTGAGAAGGCTCAGGACGATCCCGCAGAAGCCGTTGCCTGCGACCAGGCCGAATCAGTTTTAGTCGACGCCTTCGCGGGCGGAGCCGGGATCGGTCGTCCGCAGCTTTTCCCACATCTCCACAACCCGAGCCTTCAGCTGCGCGGTCAGCTTTTCGTACGCTGCTTCCGATGCCTCATTTTCCGGCGGCGGAATAATCGGGTCGCCAAATTGCATCTTCAGTGGGGTGAAGCCCTGAAACGATTTATTCCGAGGCCAAGCTCTATAAAATCCCTGGATTGCGATGGGAACGATCGGAGCTTGCATGTGAATGGATAGGATAGCCGCGCCCTTCTTGAATATCCTGGGGATGCCGTCAATCGATCTCTCGCCTTCGGGATAGAGAATAAGCGGGCGTCCCTGCCGCAGGCCAAACGCACCGGCACGCATGGCGGGAGTCAGATTCGCATCGGGATCGACCACTACAATTCTCAGCGAGCGCGCGAGTCGCAGCCTGAATCCTTCTCCAAAAATTTCGCTGGTCCCGACGGCAAAGACTTTCTTGAACACTTCGGCCGGTAAGACGCCGGCAAGAACGAGCGGATCAAGATAGCTCTGGTGATTGGAGGAGAGAATGTAGGGCCCCCTCTTCGGCAATTTTTCGATCCCTCGCACCCGCAGATGAAAGCGGTCGAGCGCGACGACTTGTATCAGCCGCGAAACCATATACCAGAATGCGGCGCTAACACGCTGCGGCCGGACCAGGGAAAGCACATCTGCGGGTTCTGGCTCCTCCCCTAGAATCGCCTTCCATCCGGCGAACACCGGACGGTTCCCTGGGCTGCTGGCTCCGCTAGCCGCGCTCTGCAGAACCGCGTCCACCAGGTCGCGCACAGTATAAATGCCGGAAAGCTGCGATTCTTCGACATTTCCGCCCAGTTGTTCCTCGAGATGGCTTAGCAGTTCGACGCGCTGCATGGAGTCGAGGCCCAGATCGAGTTCCAGATTGTGATCAGGCCGCATGGTCGCAGGCGAGAGGCACGCGATTTCGCGCACGATGTTCAAAGCGCGTTGGACGCCGGCCTGATCAAGCCACGCCGCCTCATCAATGGTGAGAGGCCGTTCGGAGGGTAACGCGGAGTCAGCGGAAATTTTCCGAGATTGATTCGCCTTCACGCGCTTCTCTACTTCGAAGCGCTTGATCTTTCGAGTGGTGGTGCGCGGTAAGTCTTCCTGCCAGATCTCATAGCTGCCGATTCGCTTAGTGGACGCGATCTGTTGCGACAGGCCTTCGATATCGAAGCGGATGACTTCTTTCGCATTCACGATTTTTTTCTGGCGTAGCGCGTCGAAGTTGGGAACAATCACGGCGTGCAGCCGGTCCCCGCCTTCTCCAGCCGTGCGTTCGAGTCCCATCACCGCCAGTTCTTTGAGGTACGGCGATTTCAAGTAATGCGCCTCGACTTCTTCGGGATAAATATTCTTGCCATTGCTGAGGACAATTACTTCCTTCTTGCGCCCGGTGAGAAATAAATTGCGGTCCGCGTCGAAGTAGCCGAGATCGCCGGTGTAGAACCAGCCATCATGCAGAACTGCCGCGGTGGCATCCGGACGGTTCCAATAGCCCTTCATCACAGCGGCTCCTCGCAAGGCAACTTCGCCCGTCAGCGGGCCACCTTCTTCCTGCGGGCCGGGGTCGATGATCTTGGCCTCCACCCCCTTCATTGCCTTGCCCACAGAGCCAATCACGTTGTCGCCAGGCGAGTTTGCAAAAACGGCCGCGGTAGTTTCGGTCAGCCCGTAGGCCTGTAGCACGTCGATGCCAAGATCGTGGAAATCGGTGGCGATCCTCGGATCAAAGCGCGATCCTCCAGTGACGAGGTAGCGCATCTTTTTTCCCAAAGTTTCGTGAATTTTCTTAAATAAAACCGGCCCGGCATTGATGCCAACACTTCGCAAGCTGCGATTGGTCTTCACCAAACTCGCAAATACTTTCTTGGTGAGAGTTCCGCGCTTCTGGACTTCTTCAAAGATTCTCTGGTGGATCAGATAAAAAAACTGCGGCACCACGGCGAAGGCCGTAATGTTGCGCTCGCGCAGCGCTCGCAGAAGCTCGGTTGTGTTCAAAGTTTCCAGATACACCACACGCGAACCTTTCACCAGCGGCAGCAGCAAGTTGGCCATCTGTGCCAGCACGTGAAACATGGGCAGCACCCCCAGCAGCGCATCGGAGGGCCCGATCTCCACCCAGTGAAACACCGCTTCCACTTCGCCCAGAAAATTGGCGTGCGTGAGCATCACCCCCTTGGGATCGGCGGTAGTTCCGGAGGTGTAAAGCAGAGAGGCGATATCATCGGCGCGAGAAGGCGAGGGCTGGAAGCCTGCCGGACCGCCTTCGAAGATCGCGGGCAGATTCGTCAGCCATTTCTGTCCCAAGGAGTGGTCCGGCGCGCGCTCCGGGTCCATGAGCACAAGACTAATATTCAAGCCTTCGACCGCTTCACCCGCGACTGCGGCATGTTTTGCGTCACAGAAGAGTACGGAAGTGCCGCTGTCTTCGAGTAACTTCACCAGTTGGTCGGCGCGCAGCGCTGTATCAAGCGGAACGACGGTGCATCCGGATGCAATGATCCCTAAATAGGCCGCCACCCATCGGGGATGATTGTCCGCAACAATCGCCAATCGTGACCCGAGGGCGAATCTGTTTTCGTGAATCCAGCGTCCCACCGACTCGGCCATCCCTCGCAGGTCGGCGTAGGTGCAGCTTTCGATCTCATCGTTGCGTTGGAGTTCAAGCGCGACGTTGTTCGGCCGGCGCGTCTCGCATTCGAGAAAACGATCATAGAAGGTGGGCATGCGTCGTGGGGACTATACACGAAACGTGGCTGGCTTGGTCGATCGTTTAACTGGTTAATCGCCAAGACCCAAGCGAAGGCAAAAGCATGCCGGCCTGGCTAGAGTCACAACGCTGAAGACGGCCAGGGTAGTACAAATTGCTGCAGCATCCCCGAGCCAACCCAGGATAGCCAACCCAGGATAGCCAACCCAGCCAAGAACGGAGCCTCTTTTTCCGGCATCTAAATATGCTAGGCTAAAAGGGATACGCTGGGGCAGTTCCCCTCTGAAGGAATTCACAGTTTGATTAACACTCTCATTGGCAAGGTATTCGGGACCAAGAACGAGCGGGTCATCAAGAGCATGATGCCTAAAGTTGAGGCCATCAATGCCCTCGAGCCGCAGATGCGGAAGCTCAGCGACGGCGAACTGCGTGCTAAGACGGAGGAGTTCCGCCCGCGCATCCAGGAGCGCCTGAATCATCTTTCGACCGAGATTCCCGCTGAAGCCGATGCCGAACAGGACCCGGATATCGACCGGGTGAAGCAGTTTGAGAAAGAGCAATACGAAGCCCTGCAGGAAGTGCTGGACGAAATCTTGGTAGAAGCTTTTGCCGTGGTGCGCGAGGCCGGACGCCGTGTGCTCAACATGCGCCACTTCGACGTGCAGTTGATCGGCGGCATGGTGCAGCACAAAGGCATGATTTCCGAGATGAAGACGGGCGAAGGCAAAACGCTGGTCGCGACTCTTCCCGTCTATCTCAACGCGCTCAGCGGACGCGGCGTGCATGTGGTCACGGTCAACGACTACTTGGCCAAGCGCGACTCGGAATGGATGGGCAAGCTTTATCGCTTTCTCGGTCTTACGGTGGGGGTGATTGTTCACGACCTCGACGATGAACAGCGGCGCGCCGCTTATGCCGCCGACGTGACTTATGGCACCAACAACGAGTTTGGTTTCGACTACCTGCGCGACAACATGAAGTTCGATCTGAAAGACTGCGTGCAGCGCGGTCACAATTTCGCCATCGTTGATGAAGTGGATTCCATTCTCATTGACGAAGCCCGCACTCCACTCATTATTTCAGGCGCGAGCGAGGAATCGACCGACAAGTATTACCGCGTGAACCGCATCATTCCGAAGCTGGAAAAAGGCGAAGAGCTCGAGGTCGCTCCGGGTGAGCCAGCGCAGCTTACCGGAGATTTTGTGGTCGACGAAAAACACCGCAACATCACGGTTACGGACGAAGGTTGGGAAAAGGTCGAGCAGCTTCTGGGCATCGGCAACATCGCTGATCCGGAGAACTGGCCGCTCAAGCATCACGTGGAGACGGCTATTAAGGCGCACGCCTTGTACCGGCGCGATGTGGAGTACGTGATCAAAGAGGGAGAGGTCATCATCGTCGATGAATTTACTGGACGCATGATGCCCGGCCGGCGCTGGTCTGACGGCTTGCACCAGGCGATTGAAGCGAAAGAAGGCGTGAAGATTGAACGCGAAAATCAGACGCTCGCCACGATCACGTTTCAGAATTATTTCCGCATGTTTAAAAAGCTCTCAGGCATGACGGGCACCGCGGAAACGGAAGCGACTGAGTTCGACAATATCTATAAATTAGATGTCATTGTCATTCCGACAAATAAGCAGCTACTGCGGCTGGAGAATCCAGATGTTGTTTTCCGCACGGAGAAAGAAAAATACTTCGCGGTCGCCGACGAGATTCAGAAGCTCCACGAGAAGGGCCAGCCGGTGCTGGTCGGCACAACCTCGATTGAAAAATCTGAGCGCCTTTCCGAATTGCTGAAGAAGAAAGGGCTGAAGCAGCACGTCGTTCTGAACGCCAAGTTCCACGAGCGGGAAGCTGAATTCGTGGCGCAAGCCGGACGCAAGGGAATGGTGACGATCGCCACCAACATGGCCGGCCGCGGCACCGACATCCTGCTCGGCGGCAATCCGGAATTCATGGCCAAGCAGGAGTTGGTGAAGAAAGGGATCGCGCAGCAGTTGCGGATCGCGCAGGGCAAGATTGAAGGTCCGCAGGAAGATGGCACGACTTCGATCTTCTACTACAACGGCAATGAATACACCGTCCCAACGGACAAGTGGAGCGACATATTCAACCGCTATAAGGAGCAGACCGACAAAGAACACGACGAGGTAACCGCCGTGGGCGGCCTGCACATTCTGGGCACGGAACGCCACGAGTCGCGCCGCATCGATAACCAGCTTCGCGGACGCGCCGGCCGTCAGGGCGATCCCGGCTCTTCGCGCTTCTATCTTGCGCTCGAAGATGACCTGATGCGGATCTTCGCCAAAGAATGGGTCTCGAAACTGCTCGAGCGCCTGGGCATGGAGGAAGGTGTTCCAATTGAATCGAAGCTCATCAGCCGCCGCATCGAGACGGCGCAGAAGGCGGTCGAAGGCCAGCACTTCGAATCCCGCAAACATCTCTTGGAATACGACGATGTGATGAACAAGCAGCGCGAGGCCGTGTATGGCCTGCGGCGGCGCTTGCTCGAAGGCATGGATCAGAAAGATCTGATCCTTGAAGACTACGTCTCCGCCCTCCTCGGCGACTTGATGGATGAGTATTGTCCACCCAAGGGTCACGTCGACGATTGGAATATCAAGGGCCTTAAAGATGCGGTTTTCACCCGCTTCGGCGTGGATTTCATCGCGGAAGGCGTGAAGCCCGAATCCCTGAACCGGCAGGAGCTCGGCGACGCCATTTTTGAGAAGCTGAAAGAGCGTTACGACGCGAAGGAAAAGCTGATTGGCCCCGAGGCCATGCGCCACCACGAGCGCATGATCATGTTGAGCGTCCTCGATTCGCAGTGGAAGGATCACCTCCTCAGCATGGACCACCTTAAGGAGGGTATCGGTCTGCGCGGCTATGGCCAGCACGATCCGCTGGTCGAGTACAAGAAAGAATCCTTCGATATGTTCGAGGCGATGTTGCAGCGCTTCCAGGAAGACACGGCGCGTTATCTTTATCTCATGCAGATTATCGAGCGTCCGCCGGATCAAGCCGGGGGGGGCTCAGAAGCGGGTGGACCCGACGGCCACGGATCGGGGCCGGGAGTTCCCAGCCAGCAAGGCGCGGGCGGCAACGGCCATCACCCGCCACGACTGGTGGCAACTTCCGCTGACGATCTGGAGGAAGCCTTCATGCGCCGAAAGCGTCGCGAACTGGAACAAGCGCGCATGGCTGGCGCCGGCGACGTGCAGCCCGTGCAGCAAGTCGTTCGCGGGCAAGAGAAGGTGGGCCGCAACGATCCTTGCCCTTGCGGCTCCGGCAAGAAATTCAAGAAATGCCACGGGGCGTAGCCGGCCCCTGAGTCATGTGGGGACAGCCGCCCCTTCGGCAGGCTCAGGGCAGGTTCTCGGCTGTCCGCCGGGCAAAGCCCGTTTATTTTGCTCCGCTGATCGCGGTGAAGGTCATCTCCTCCGCCTTGCTTTTCGTTCGAGACTTCCAGTCGGCAAACAACGTCGCATAATTCCTCGTAATGTAGTCCGCCTCGGCGACTCCAAGCGTCTTCGCCGTTCCATCGATCCAGCGCGGCGCGCCTTCGATCTCGCAGAAATTTCCGATCGGAGTCTCATCTACGACGACTCGGCCTTTTCCATCGGACCACTCCGCTCGAAATTTTTCGTAGCGAAATGACGGAGTGTAACCTAAAGCCCGCAGAATCAGATCCATCTTCTTGCCGTCGCCGACACTTGTCTCGAACTCCTCCCGGCTGCTGTGCCGACCGGTTTTCTTGCCAGCTTTGTGGGTGAGCCTCCACTCGGAGCCATACTGACGCAGCCGCAGCAATTGCTGCCGGCCGCGAAGAACTTCGCCGGGAAGATCGTAGAGGGTATTCATTTCGTGCGTTCGCTTCGTAACCAAACGAAATCCCGCCCGGCGCAGCTGCTGCGAAAGTGACCGCACATTCTCGCTCCGAAACTTGATCTCGATTTCTTTATTCGAAGCCATCACCTGCAGTATAAGACGCAAGGCAACTAATTGAAGGTTGGCAGTTTCACCAGGTCGTTCTCTGGAACCCCCTCCATTGCTCCCCCGGCCTTCCGCCATGCGGTCAATCCGCCCACGATTACAAACGTGTTGAAACCTTTTTCCCGCAGCAGGTGCGCCACCCGGGCGCTAGTCGCCTCGCGGGCTCAAGTGCAGTAAAGGTAAATGTCCTTATCTTTGGAAAGGCCCTTGATCTCCTCCTCAAGATTATTGGGTTCGATGCGGATGGAACTCTTGATCCGCGCTGCGCCGGAATCGTAGTAGCCGTGGCTGCGGACATCGACTATCTGCACCCGGCTCGCGTCTTCGGAAGCCAGCCGTCGTGCCAGCTCTTCCACCTGCACTCGTGGAACCACGCGGTAGGTTTTGTTCTTTAAGTATTGGCGCACCCGGTAAATCGCATAGACCAGCAGTGCGGCGATAATCACTGCTTCCATGGCCCGACCGGCGGCATGAAAGCCACGCAAGATCGCGGCCAGAAAATCCCGTGAAACATAACCCACCAACAGGTAGGTCAGGGAGTAGAGCAAAGCGCCCACGAAGTCCAACTGCAGGAATTGCCAGAAGCGCATCTTCATGCTACCCGCAAGCGGCGCCGCCATGGTGTTTACGCCCGGGATGAACTTGGCGATGACCAGCGTGATTTTGCCGCGTTTGTAGAATGATTCGGCGGAGCGCAGAATGCAGGTCTCCGGATTGATGGAAACTCGGCACAGAAAGCCCAGCAATGCCCAGCCCATGTATCTGCCGAGCCAGAACTCCGCCGTATCTCCCAGCAGCAAAGCCGCGATCGCTGCCGCCACGATGTACGGACCCCACAGAGCATGCGCTGCCACGGCCGCCCCTGCCGCCACCAGCGCGATCGCCGCGGGAAAGGGAAGGCCCATCGCTTCCGCCAGTAACAGTCCAAAGGTCAAGGCATATCCGTGGCGCGTCATCAGCGTGATCAGATTCATCGAATGTGTTGGATCAGGAAAACCGGGAAAGGGTTCTACTATAAAACAAAGCCGGACGTTTGTCCGATAGGCAGCGTCCGGCTCGGTTGCGGGGAGTGCTTGTTTCGCGGAGGGCTCTCCCCGCGCAGGGGTGAGTAAGGGACAGCGGCTTTCACTCGGAGTTTCTCGGCCCGATACGGGTCGGCGCGCTGATTGGAAACCCAGGCGCCTTTTTTCGTAAAGCTTCGACTGAAGCCGCTGCCTTTCGTTGGCAGTGGGTCGGCAACGGAACAGGCACTCCAGCGCCTTGCCTTTCACAAGGGCGGGAGAGAGATCCGGTGGATCACCCTTCTGTGATCCAGCGCATGCCAAATGCGTCTCGTTAGCCTTCCGCTTTACCGGACACCTTTACCAACTGCCGGGATTATGTCTCTGCCGCGAGAAAAAATCTGTGGTTTCAATCACAGCTTGGCGTGATCAAAATCAAACGAGTCCTGTGGAATGCTCGCTCGGAAGGAGGTGAATTCGTTGGATGACAAGTTTGTCCGACGCGCGGGGGGAAGCTGCTTTCCCAAAAAAACGGGGCGGAATTAAGCCGCCGCCCCGACGATTCCCAACTGGTAACTATTGGCTCATCGGGCCGCCCATTTTGTCTCCACCCTTCATCATTTTTACACTCATGACGTGAATGGAATTCTTATCTGCATAGACATGAGCGCTGAGTTGCACATGATGCCCCTCATGACCCTTCAGTTCCTCGGGATTCATCACGTCCCAGCTCTTGCCGTCTTTGTCGTTGACGAAAACGACCTTATCGCCTTCGCTTTTAACGGTGCCCCGCAACGTCATCAACGGCGCTTTGGCACCGGATTGATCTTGGCCCATGTTGTGGTCTTGCGACATGTTGTTGTCCTGTTGCGCGAAGGCCATCAAGCTCATCGCGAAAGTCACTGCCAGCAGACAAACCATCAACTTCATCATGGAAATCTCCTTGTGTGGGTTTGGAAACCCGGCCAGATTCGTACCGCTGTCTTACGAACGGTCTTTGGCCCCCCATTGGATTGGTGCAGCCCCTGAAATGGGTTGGCGTTTGGTTGCTGGGGAGAGCCAGGAGGTTGCCGTAAGCTCAGGAAAATTGCGGCGAAAGCTCACTCGCCGAGAACGGCCGCGGAGGCCGCTGAACCGAACAGTCACCCCCCCCGTTGACGATGTCTTCTTGAAAGTCGTTTGCCAATCCCGCCGGATCCCATCCTTTACGACCGTTAGGTGAAGTTCAGGAAGTCCCACGGCCACTTTGAGAAGCCGCAGGTGAGACTGCCGTTGCGCGTGTCCACGGGGTACGGGGATTCTTGGTCTTCGGCTCTACAACTACCTCGCCAGGTGTCCGATGATACGCCCAGAGATCTGATTGATTCTAGAAGAGGTCACAAGGAGACGCAGAACGGTGGCAGGTCACGCAGGGGCATAGCGCAGTCAGTGATCGATATCACCTAGACGAACCCAGATGCTGGGGAACCTCCGCGAACTCTGCGGCATTTCTCGGCGCCCTCCGTGGTTCAAGCTTTGACTCCTTCATTTCTCTCGCGCCACCACGAACTCCGGCGCCCACAACAGAGCCCGCTTGATCTCGGAATCCGCAAAAATGCCGAGCGCATTCGCTGCCGACTCCGCGTACCGAGCGGCCCGAAAAGCCGCCGCTTCGAGCGAACCGTACCGCTGCAGGATTTCCATAATGTGTGCATGCGTCACTCCATTGAAGGCGCGATCACGCAGAATGGTTTCAATCTTGGCGCGTTCCTCCGCGGTGCAGCGCTCCAGCGCGTGAATTACGGCCATGGTTACTTTGCCCTCGCGCAGATCGCTGGCCACAGGCTTCCCCAGCACATCTTCAGACGCGGTAAGATCGAGAACATCATCCACGATCTGAAAGGCCATGCCAAGGTCATGCCCGTACTGGCCCAGAGCTTCTTGCTCTGCCTCCGTCGCTCCGCCCAGAATCGCTCCCAGGCGCATGCAAACAGAGAACAGGCACGCCGTTTTGCGGCAGATCAAGTCGAAGTGCTCCTCGATCGTGATCAACTGCCCCAACCTCTCCATCTGCAGCAGTTCGCCCTCCACCATCTGCTGCGTCAACTCGATCAAAGTATCCAGAATGCGGAAGTTTCGCTCCTGCACCGCAATCTTGAAAGCCTGCATGTAAAGCCAATCGCCCGCCAGCACACACTTCGAGTTGCCCCACTGTGTGTTGGCCGCCGGCCGACCCCGCCGCGTCTTGGCCTCATCAATGATGTCGTCATGAACCAGTGTGGCCGTGTGAATGATCTCAACCACCGCCCCCAGTCTCACCGCCCCCCGCCCTCGATAACCGAACAGCTTGGAAGATAGAAAAAGCAGCGCCGGACGGATCCTCTTGCCACCACCATTCCGCAGGTATTCCCCGATCTCCGTGATTGCCTGTACGCTCGAGACGGTATCCTCTCCAAACTCGTCTTCCAGCGCGGTCAGGTCATCATGCAGCAAGTCGAAGATTTCTTTTCCGTTGATGATCGGCGGTGCGCTCAATGATGGCCCTTATCTTTTTTTCTTTCATCCTCCGCGGCAGTTCTCAGCGTGCTCTGCTTTGAAGGTCTGGTACTTAGTTCGTACGGTAATTCGTGAACTGCAAATCGATCCCAAAATCGTGCTGCCGCAGCATGGCGATCACATCCTGCAGCGTGTCCCGGTCCTTGCTGCTGATCCGCACTAAATCTCCCTGGATGGAAGCCTGAGCCTTTTTCTTCGAATCCTTCACCAGCTTCACGATCTCGCGCGCCTTTTCGATCGCAATGCCTTGCTGCATCGTGACCTTGCGCTTTGAAGTTCCGCCGGCCGCAGGTTCCACGGCTCCGTAGGTGAGTCCTTTCAGCGAGACCCCGCGTTTCACCAGCTTTTGCTGCAGGATGTCATTCACGGCCTTGAGCTTGTATTCGTCGGCGGAATGGAGCACGATCGCGTCTGTTTCCAATTCGATATTCGATTTTGAATCTTTCAGGTCGAAGCGCGTGTGAATCTCCTTCAACGCCTGTTGGAGGGCGTTGGAAACCTCTTGCAGGTCAATCTTGCTCACGATGTCAAAACTGTTGTCGGGCATCGGATTTCAATTCTTTCTGAAATGATGGAATCTGACTCTTGAGGTTAACAGAAGATGTCCGTGCGGGGCACGACTAGATTGCTGAAATTTTGCTTTCAGCCATTTCATCCAATTTGAAAAATTTGTAGAAGTTACTGGAGGTTTGCTGGCCGATGTCGTCGGCTGTCAACCCTCGGATCTCGCCCAGCTTTCGCGCCGTCTCCTTTACGAACGCTGGCTCGTTGCGACTTCCGCGATACGGAAGCGGCGCAAGAAAAGGCGAGTCCGTTTCGATCAACACGCGGTCCAGCGGGACTTCCCGGGCGGCGTCGCGAATCTGCTGCGCTTTCGGAAAGGTCAGGTTGCCCGCGAAAGAAATCATAAATCCCATGTCGAGTGCCGCCTTGGCCTGCCCCCAAGTCCCCGTGAAGCAGTGCAGAATTCCGCCTAAACCATGCGAACACCAGTGCTCGCGCAGGAGTTCGAAACAATCTTTCCACGCATCGTCGCTGCCTTCCGACGGACGGCAGTGAATCACAATCGGCAATCTTGCCGCCGCGGCCATCTTCATCTGCTGCCCAAAAACTTCTCTCTGGATTTCGCGCGGCGAATGATCGTAGTAATAATCGAGTCCGATCTCACCCCATGCAATTACTTTGGGATGCCTCGCCAGGCTCTCCATCTTCTGGTAGGCGGCTTCATCGGCAAGGCTGGCTTCATGGGGATGAATACCGAGAGTCGCGTAAAGCAAGTCGTATTTCTCCGCCAATCGAATTCCGCAATCGAGTTGCGCGGGACCATCGCCGTTCCCGATCGCTACGATGGCTTGCACTCCGGCCTCGCGCGCACGAGATATCACTAGCTCCCGATCGGAGTCGAAGCGCTCGCCGTCAAGATGTGCGTGGGAATCTACAAACATTGAGGATGACGATCTAGGGACAGCCGCCCCTTCGGCAAGCTCAGAGCATGCTCTCGGCTGTCCACGCCGAGCGAGGGCTCGGTTTTGCTTTGACTTCGCTATAAAGGACCATGACGTTCGCCGCTCACTTCAACCTCGCCCCTACCGGTACCTCCTCCAAAAAGCTTGCCAGAACAGGTTTCCCGCCGTCAGGCGAAGCCGCCACGATCATGCCATTCGATTCCATTCCTCGCAATTTGCGCGGGGCAAGATTAGCAACGATCACCACTTTGCGTCCTACCAGAGCTTCTGGCGCATATGCCTCGGCGATCCCGGCCAGCACTTGCCGGACTTCCGTTCCAATATCCACCTCCAGCCTCAACAGCTTGTCAGCCTTAGGAACTCTCTCCGCGACTTTTACCAGACCCACGCGCAGCTCGATCTTGGAAAAGTCATCAATGGAAATCTTTTCTGTCGCAGAACCTGCCGCCGGCGGGGGCGGTGCCGGCGCGGGCTTCGGGGGCGCAGGTGCTTCGACTGCAGCGTCCGCCACCGGGATACTTCGTTGCTCCTCTTCCATCTTCTGCATCCTTTCAATCGCGCTCTTGTCGGCGCGCGGGAATACCGGCTGGACATCGCCCAGCTTCGTGGCTAACGGGAGTTGTCCCCAGGTCAGTTCGTTCAAAGCCAGTTTCTTGATATCGCCCAGACCTAATTGCGTCCAGATCCTGGCGGTCGCATCCGGCATCACGGGATAAGCCAATGCGGTTGCGATGCGTAGCGCTTCTGCCGCGGTATAGAGCACCGTCGCCAAACGCGAGCGGCTGTCTTCGTCCTGCCTTTCACCCAATGCCCACGGCTCATTTTCAACAATGTACTTATCGACCGCGGCTACCAAGGCCCAGGCAGCTTCCAGCGCACGGGAAAACTGGAACTGGTCGAAGAGCGTTCCAAATTCACGAATCGTCTTGCGCGCTGTTTCAGCAATTGCCGCGTCCGCCGTGGTTGTCGATGCCGTATGCGAGGGATACGGTACCTCGCCCTTAAAATAACGGTTGATCATGGTCAGCGTGCGGCTCGCCAGGTTCCCCAATCCATTTGCCAGATCGGAGTTGTAGCGCTGCACCAGCGCATCGAAGGAAAACGATCCATCCTGCCCAAACACAACTTCCCGCAACAGAAAATATCGCAACGCGTCTGCTCCGAGCACGTCGAGAATCGTTTCCGTGCGCACGATGTTGCCGCGCGACTTCGACATCTTGCTCTCTTCAAATAGCAGCCACCCGTGCGCCACGATCGCTTTCGGCAAGGCGAGCCCGGCTGCCATCAGAAATGCCGGCCAGTAGACACAATGAAAGCGCACGATTTCCTTTCCAATCATCTGCACATCGGCCGGCCAGAATTTCTTGAATGCCTCCTGCGCTCCTGCATGGGATGAGCCATATCCGATCGCCGTAATGTAGTTCGCGAGCGCATCCAGCCACACGTAGATCACATGTTTGGGATCGTCGGGGACAGGAATGCCCCACGTAAAGGTCGAACGGCTGATCGACAAATCGCGCAGCCCTGACTTCACGAACGAAATCACTTCATTGCGCCGCGTCTCCGGACGAATAAACTCCGGATTTGCATAGACCGCGAGCAGCTTGTCCTGGAAGGCCGATAGCCTAAAAAAATAATTTTCCTCGTGTACCGTCTCGGTGATGCGTCCGCAGGTAGGGCAAGCATCGCCAGGCTGCGCGCCATC
>JBEKUD010000057.1:0-28446 GCA_049515395.1 Candidatus Sulfotelmatobacter sp.
GCCATCCACGTAAAGTTCATCCGAGACGCAATACTGGCCGGTGTAGGTCCCCTTATAAATGAAACCGTTGTCACGCAGGCGTCGAAACAGTTCCTGAACGCGCTTTGTGTGCCGCTCTTCCGTGGTGCGAATGAAATCATCGTTCGAAATTCCCATCCGCTTCCATAACTGGCGGAACTCGGCGGAAATTTCGTCGGCGTACTGTTGCGGAGTTTTTCCCGCAGCTTGCGCCGCCCGCTCGATCTTCTGTCCGTGCTCGTCCGTGCCCGTAAGAAAGAACGTTTCCGCTCCCAGCAATCGTTGCCGCCGCGCAATGGTGTCGCAGGCAATCGTCGTATAAGCGTGCCCAATGTGCGGGCGCGCATTTACGTAATAAATTGGCGTCGTAATGTAAAACTTCTTGCTCATAGCTTGTCAAAATCAGGAGAAGAGAGGCATACCCCCGCGCACCTCACAGTCCTCTGGGTTTAAAGCTTTTGGCCAGCGCCAAGATAAGCCCGCGCGGCCTCCTGTATCACCGTTTTCAGCGGAATATGGTGCTCTGCTGCAATCCGTCGGCAATCCTCATACTCCGGAGCATAATTCGTGTCGCTACCGTTTATGCTCGCAATCTTGATCCTCACCTCGCCCCAGGATGTGCTCACAATCTCCCACCGCCGCGCCAAAGTCTGCCGCGCTTCATCGCGACGCCGGAGGCCCAGAGTAGTCGTCTCCGTGAATATGATCTGCGACAGTTTGCCGGCGTCCTCAGGTTTGCACAGCACTGTGAGCACCGTGCCCGGACGGTTCTTTTTCATCTGCACAGGCACACCAAACGCATCCAGCGCGCCTTCTTCCAACAATCGCTCCATCACGTAACCAAATACCTGGGGATTCAGATCGTCGAGATTGGCTTCCAGCACCGTGATTGTGTCAGACGCAGTATTCGCAGCTACGTTGCAGACGCTCTCTCCCACCGTCAACCGCAGCACGTTCGGATGTCCGGGGAAATCACGGGTTCCCGCTCCATACCCTGACTTCTCGATCTTGATCTGCGGAAATGCCGCGAAGCGAGAAACCAACGTTTTCACAATCGCCGCGCCGGTTGGGGTGACTAGCTCCTTCATCACGCCCGAGGAATACACCGGAGCACCCGCCAGCAACTCCACCGTTGCGGGAGCCGGCACCGGGATCGTGCCGTGGGCGCACTTCACCATTCCCCCTCCAACATTCAATGGCGAACAGATGACTTCATCCACGCCCAACGCTTCCACCCCCACAGCCGCGCAGACGATATCAACCATCGCATCAGCAGAGCCGACTTCATGAAAATGCACTTCTTCGAGAGACGTATTGTGGATTTTGGCTTCCGCCCGTCCCAGAGCTTCAAAGATAGTCATCGCAGTCGTCTTCGCAGCGGCTGAAATCGACGCTGCCGATATAATTCGGCGAATCTCCGTCAAGCCGCGCCCCTGCTCGTGCGACGGAGAGCGTTCGTGAGAATGCCTGTGTTCATGTGGCGCGGGCGCCACTGCCCGCGAAATTCCACCAGGAGTTGAATGGGAATGCCCACGATGCTCATGAGTGTGTTGCTCATCATGCGAATGCTCATGATGCCCATGGTCATGATGGTCGTCATGCTCATGCTGCCGCTCCCAAAATACCTCTCGGGGCTGATCCTTTTGGCCATCAACCCACACATCCACCTTCGTGGCTGAGATCCCACTGCGCACCACCCGGGAAATTTCCAGTCGCGCCCCAATCCTGAGTGCCGCCACGGCCTCCTCGAGGAGCCGCGGCGAAACTCCGGCGTCTACCAGAGCGCCCATAAACATGTCGCCGCTCACGCCAGAAAAACATTCAAGATAGGCTACGCGCATAGAAAACACGCCGTCGGTGGTTGGTCGATGGCCGTTGGCGAAATTCATCGCTACGCTTCGAATCGGAGTCGCAAATGACGAATGACGAGCGGCCAACGACGGAAATTCTCATGATAGGGAACGGTGCACCTTGCGTCAATCCAGCGTCCACTGTGCGCTCTGCTAGAATCACTATCTCCTTAACAGCTGAGGGTAGCCTTGTATCGTCATCTCGAACGCCGCCTCGCCCAGAACGTCTCGGATTTTCTTTTACGACGTTACCCGGGCGCAAGCTTGCCCAGAGTGGTGATCGAGCAGCCTCCAAAAGTTGAACTCGGGGATTTTGCCATTCCCGTCTTTCCCTTGGCCAAGCCGTTGCGCACAGCGCCGCTCAAGATCGCCGAAGCCATCCGCGCTGAGATCGGACGCATCGACGGCATCGCTGAGATGCAGGTGGCTCCTCCGGGATATCTGAACGTGAAAATCGATCGTGGCTGGATGGCCAGTGCTCTGGCTGCCGATCAGAGGCCGCCCGAAGAAAGTTCCAGCGGCAAGATTCTGGTCGAGCACACCAGCATCAACCCCAACAAGGCCGCGCACATTGGACATCTCCGCAACGCCATTCTCGGGGATACTTTTGTGCGCCTGCTGCGCTACGCAGGCCGGGAAGTCGATATCCAGAACTACATTGACAATACGGGCGTACAAGTTGCCGATGTAGTCGTGGGCTTCACCCACCTCGAGAAAAAGTCGCGCACTGAGGTCGAAGCGCTGGCCGGCCAGCCGCTCTTTGATTATTACTGCTGGGATCTCTACGCCCGCGTCTCGCAATGGTACGCACAGGACAAGGAAAATCTGCAGGCGCGCCGCGAAACTCTTCACGCCATCGAAGATGCTTCAAGTAATACCTCAGCCCTCGCTGAACTGATCTCACGGGCAGTCTTGCGCCGCCATCTCGAAACCATGGACCGTGTGGACATCGAATACGATTTTCTTCCGCGCGAGAGCGAAATTCTGCACCTGCACTTCTGGGATGCGGCCTTCGCCAAGCTGAAAGAATCGGGCGTGCTTACGTACGAAAGTGAAGGCAAGAACAAAGGCTGTTGGGTAATGCGTCGCGCCGGAACGGCAGCAACCGCAATCGCCGGGAGGGCGACGCAAGATAAGAAGACCCATGGATCGGAAGAAGAAGCGGAACTCGACGACATTTTCACCTCCATGGGAACTTCGGGCGGCCCAGCTGTCCGTCCATCCTCAATTTCCGAAGACGATCAGAAAGTAATCGTCCGCTCCAACGGCACCGTCGGCTACGTCGGCAAAGACATCGCGTATCACATGTGGAAGTTCGGCCTGCTCGGCCGCGACTTCGGCTACCGCAGATTCTATCGCTATCCGAATCAGCATGAGTGCTGGATCTCCGCCATGGAGGGCGAGAAAAATCATCCGCACTTTGGCGACGTCGCGGAAATCTACAACGTCATCGACGCCCGACAGGCCGAGGCTCAAAACACCGTCATCGAAGCCTTGCGTGGACTCGGCCACAACGAGGCTGCCGACCACTACACACATTTTTCGTACGAGATGGTGGCACTAACCCCGCGCTGCGCCGCCGAACTGGGATATACGCTTAGTGAAGAAGACAAAGCCCGCTCCTACATTGAGGTCTCGGGGCGCAAAGGTTTCGGTGTGAAGGCCGACGATCTGCTCGACCAGCTCATCGTCTCTGCCAAAAGCGAGGTCGATTCCCGCCATCCGCAACTCTCCGAGACTGAGCGCCTCGCGATCGCCACACAAATCGCCATCGGCGCCCTGCGCTATTTCATGCTGAAGTTCACGAAACAATCGGTGATCGCCTTTGATTTCAAAGAAGCTCTTAGCTTCGAGGGTGAGACCGGGCCCTACGCGCAATACGCCGTCGTGCGTGCCACCAGCATCTTCAAGAAAGCCGCCATCGATCCCGAGGCTTTCTCCCAGCATCTCGCCGGAAAAATCTCCCACCAAGACTTTTCTGAGTTTCGGAAGGGCGAGCCTGGTACCGAAATCTGGGCGCTCTGGCTCGCTGCGTCGAAAACCGCTTACATCGTGGACCAATGCATCACAACCACCGAGCCGGCATACGTTGCGAAGCACGCTTTTCAACTGGCCCAGCTTTTCAACATGTTCTACCATCGCCATCCTATCCTGAGCGAGCCGGATGAAAAGCGGAAGCAGTTCTTGCTCGCGACCGTTGCCGTGGTCCGCCGAGAATTGCTTCGCACTTTGGAAGTGATGGGGGTTACCGCACCGCCAGTCATGTAAAAGAAAGTAGACCCTTTGACGCGAGCCTCCGTGCCTCCGGAAGATTTCACGAAAGCAAGGTCACTTACCGCGAAGCCGTCCACCGCAGGTCACCGCTGGCTGCGCATCATCGTCCGAAGCGTGCTAATCCTTGTCGCCTTGCTCGCGTTCTCTGGATTTCTCTACGAAAACCTTTCGGAGGCGCGCGACCGCCGTTTTCACCCCATGCCCGGCCAGTTCGTCGACGTCGGTGGCTACAAGATGCATATCGACTGTACCGGCCAGGGAACCCCCGTGGTGATCTTAGATTCGGGTCTCGGTGACTCTTACATTTCCTGGCATAAGGTGCAGCCCCAAATTTCCCAATTCACGCGCGTCTGCTCTTACGATCGCGCCGGCCTCGGCTACAGCGATTCCAGTCCCCACTCGCGAACCAGCAAAGTGATGGCCGAGGAGTTGCACACGCTCTTGCAAAATGCCGGAATTCCGCCGCTGTACGTTCTGGCAGGCCACTCCATGGGCGGATACCACGTTCGTCTCTTTGCCAGCTTTTATCGCAGCGAAGTTGCCGGCATGGTTTTGGTGGATTCTTCCCACCCCGATCAGCAAAGGCGTTTTCCGCAGGCGTTGAACGATCTGGACAAGACGTGGGTCAGAGAGCAGGAATTTCTGACCTTCTCGATGCCTTTCGGCATTCCTCGACTGCTGGGCTTCTGCGGCAACGATGCCGAGGTGCGCGCCGCCGATTGCAATTTTCACAGCTATCGCGAGGGCCTTGCGGTATTGAAGGCCTTTCCCCAAAGTGCCGTGGAGGCCGCTCGCGCAGGCTCTCTCGGTGATCTGCCTCTTGCCGTGCTCTCTCACGATCCGGAAAAGCCGCAACCGGACGTGCCCGAGGATCTCGTCAAGCCTCTTGACGACGCCTGGGACCAAATGCAAAACGAGTTAACTCGCCTTTCAACCCGAGGCACGCGAACGATCGCAAAGGACAGCGGACATTACATCCAACTCGACCACCCGGAACTGGTCGTCGAAGCGCTTCACAAAGTTGTGGATCAGGCCCGCCAGCTTCAGTCCGGGCAGCCTGCAAAACCATAGATAGCAAAGGGAAAATTTCTTGGAAGCACCCGATGTCGGTTGTAGCCCCTGCGGCTATGGCAAAATAATCGTCAACGGGGACCGAAACCCGCTGGAGGTCATGCGGATGTGCAGAAATATCAAAACTCTTTTCAACTTCGATCCACCAGTGAATGAAGAAGAAATCCGGGCTGCTGCGCTGCAGTTTGTGAGAAAGATCACGGGATTCAACAGTCCTTCGAAGACCAATGCAGCGCCATTTCTGGCTGCCGTCGAGGAAATCGCGGCCGTTTCTGCGCGGCTTCTGCAGTCGATTGAAACCGCTGCGCCCAAGAAGAATCGAGAGGAAGAGGCTGCAAAGGCAAAAGCCCGCTCCGCGATTCGATTCGGCGCCTGACACTTTCGTGCTCTTCTTCGCCAATCTCTCACAGCTACTATAGATTCAGTAACTTAGATCGCGCCACATTCCGGCGTGTGGGCATCTTGTACCCGGACGCGACCATCTAAATGACTGACAGGCCTGGGAGCCTGTCTCTTATGAAGAGCCCGACGAAATCCGCGCTTGCATTGCTTGCTGCTTTCCTGTTGGTTGCTAGTCTGACTTGGGCTTCCCCGAAACCGTCGAAGACGCCGCAAAGTGTGCCGGCATTTCCCGGAACACTGGTCAACGCGCGCTTTGTTTACGTCACCAGCTACGATGGCGACCAGTTCAATATCAATTTGCTTCCCGAAGACCGGCAAGCGATTGCCACGGTGCAGGACGCCATGCAGAAATGGGGAAAATTCACGCTGGTCTACGAGCCGAATCAAGCCGATATCGTGCTAATGGTGATGAGTCGTCCGTCGGAAGATGTGCTTTCCATCTATGACGCGCGTGGTTGGCCCGGGAATCAGTATCTGTGGCGCATGATGGGCCGCGGCGGTTTGCAAAAGGGTGAGTCTCCGCTGGTCACGAATCTGGAGAAGGCGTTCGCTCTGGCGACGACGAAGTGAAGCAGCTGAGCTTTTCTCCCGGCCATTACGAGTCCAGCACCTGCGACTACCAGCATAATGCTGAGGGCTGGGGGAACTTTCTCACCATGTTGGGTAGTGACCGCGATATGGGCATCACCTAGGTTAACGCCGTGGTGCTCCGTATGCGGCATCGGGATGAAGAATGAAACGATCCCCAATAGCACCCAACTCCCGCCAGAGCCAGACCTCGCATAAACGCTCCCGACGATCAGAGTTCGGCCAGGAAAGGAAAGGCCGTGGTAGCCCAAATGAGATGCTGTTTATGGTGAAAAGGCTGGCAGGAAGGGGAAAGATGCCGTTTGCCACGGGTTTGCACAAATGATCACAGATTTCTTGATGCCCCCACGCTGTGGAGATCAGTGAAAATCCGTGGCTTGATCCTTCTAATTTGTGAAGCCCCTCACAAACTCAACCAGGCTGCGCAAGGCGATTCCTGAGGGACCTTTCGCGATCCAGGGCTTTTGGTCTTCCATCCACGCTGTGCCGGCAATGTCGAGATGAATCCACGGAGTATCTTCCGCGAATTCCTTCAGGAACATCGCCGCATTGATCGCGCCGCCCCAGCGCCCGCCGGAGTTTACGATGTCCGCAATGGTGGACTTGATGTTGTCTTTGTATTCGTCATCGAGCGGCAACCGCCACATCTTCTCGCCGGCCTCGGCATTCGCCTTATGAAGACGTTCGTAAATCGCATCATCGTTGGCGAAGACCCCCACATTCGCGTACCCGAGCGCCACCACAACTGCTCCCGTGAGCGTCGCCGCATCGACCAGATGGGTGCAGCCAAGTTGGCGCGCATAGAAGAGGCCGTCCGCCAGAACGAGGCGGCCCTCCGCATCCGTATTGATAATTTCAATGGATTTGCCTGACATCGCAATCTGTACGTCGCCCGGTTTCTGCGCCTTGCCAGACGGCATATTTTCCGTGGCACAGACGATACCGATTACTTTCACCTTCGGCTTGAGCAACGCGAGGGCGCGCATCGCTCCGATCATGGTCGCGCCGCCCGCCATGTCGTACTTCATCTTCTCCATGCCGTCCGCCGGCTTGATCGAGATCCCGCCGGTGTCGAATGTGATTCCTTTGCCCACCAGGCCCAGCACTGGTTTTGCAGGAGCTCCCGAAGGCTCGTACGTCATCACGATGAGCGCAGGGGGTTCGTCGGAACCCTGGGCGACGCTCCAGAACGCGCCCATTTTCAACTCTTTGATCTTGTCGGCTCCGTAAACTTCACACTTCAAACCAACTTCTTGACACATTTTCTTCGCGCGGTCGGCGAGAATCGTAGGTGTCATGCGGTTGGAAGGTTCATTCACCAGATCGCGCGTGAAATTCTGCGATTCGCCGATAATCTGCGCTTCCCGCGCGGCCTTTTCCAGCGCGGCGTGATCGGCATTTCCACCGGCAACGATAGTGAGCCCTTCAATCTTCTGATCTTTGCGGTCACTGCGGTAGTAATCGGGATCGAAGTTTCCGACCAGCGCGCCCTCGACGATGGCTCGTACCGCTTCTTCGGCGGGAATGATGGGCGGCGCGATGAAGGCCAAGCTGCGAATTTCGCGCGCTTTCAGTGTGCGCACGGCCGTGCCCGCGAGGCGGCGCAGATCGTAGCTTGAAAACTTTTTCGCCGCACCCCCGCTGATCAGCAGTAGTCGTTTCGCTTTCAGTCCGGCAGGCTTGTGCAGCAGGTTCACTTCAAACGGTCTGCCAGCGAGTTCGCCGCTCGCCAGCAAATCAGCGGCAACGGATTGCACCGTACCGTCGCTGGTGGCGAGTTGGAGTTGCGGCTTTTCCTTCTTGTCGCCCGACTGTTTTTCGGACTGATCCAGCACAATGGCCACCAGCGATTCGGTTTCGAGTTCGGCGGGAGTAGAGAATGAGAGTGTGGTTTTCATGGTTTTTGTAAGATTGCAGGAACCATTCCAGTATCGTCGGCGGAGAGGCAGAAGCGCAAGAGGCGGGCACCCCGGGCACCCCGGGTATCCCGGGTAGTGGCTCAGCTTGATTGTCATCCCGAGCAAGCGTCTTTTGCGCGGCGCGGGATCTGGTCGATCCGCGCGAAGCGTCGCGTTTTTGGCTCGCTTGTTAGCAAACCGAGCCACTACCGACGCCCCGGCATTGCCGGATATTGGGTTGCCTTGAACTTATCACTGCGAGATCTCGTGTCTAGCTATAGCTAGCCGTGAGTGACTGTATTCGACCGCCTACGGTATGATTTCTCCAGGTCGAAAAAATAGAGGGATTCATGAAGATTCGCTGGATCATTCTGTTGTTCCCGGTGGTGTCGGTACTGCTCGTCTCTCTGCTGGTAAGGGAACATGCAGCCAGGGCGGCCGTGCCCCAGCGGCCCGCGACAGCGCATCCGGCAGCTGCCGTGCCAATCGAATCCGGGAATAGCTCTGGACCGTTAACGATTCCCAACACGACGCTCGCCATCAACTCTGCGCAGCCGATGTCACAACGGGTTGTGCACTATGAAATCGACGCAAAGTATGACACCGCGAATCACACGGTCAATGCGACCGAGGTGCTCACCTACCATAACTTGACGGGCCAGGCGCTCGATCACTTTCCGTTTCATCTTTACCAAAATGCATTCCAGCCGAACTCGACCTTTGTGCGCGAGGCCAAAATCATGGGAAGCGGCGACACCAGCTACGACAAGTGGGAGGCCGACGAATACGGATCTGAGGACATCAAGAGTTTGGCGGTCGTGGGGCAAGGCGATCTGACTTCGCAGTTGAGGTTCATTCAGCCCGATGATGGCAACAAGGACGATAAAACGGTAGTGGATTTGCACTTGTCCAAGCCGATTGCAGCGGGCGACTTAGTACAGTTCAAAATTTCATTTCAGACCAAATTCCCCGAGACGCAGGCGCGCTCCGGATGGAAGCGCGATTTCGTTCTGGGCGGCCAGTGGTTCCCAAAAGTTGGCGTGTGGTGGCACGACGCATGGAATTGTCATCAGTATCACGCCATGACGGAGTTCTTCGCCGACTTCGGCGTGTACGACGTCAAGTTGACGGTGCCGGAGTATGAAGTTGTCGGCGCAAGCGGGGTGAAGGTTGGCGAAGTAAAGAATCCGGACAAGACCAAGACTGTCGCCTATCACGGCGATGACGTTCACGATTTCGCATGGACGGTCAGCCCGCGATACAAGGTGAAAGAGGACGGAGTGTATCAAGGGCAAATGGGACCGGTGCAGATGCGCATCCTGATGCAGCCTGCGCACTGGAGCCAGGTCGGGAGGCACGAAAAAATTCTGCGAGAATCGCTCGAACATTTCGAGAGCTGGTACGGGCCTTATCCCTACAAGACGATCACGCTGGTCGATCCTGAGCCGGATTCGGCTGCCGGCGGGATGGAATATCCCACATTCATCACCGGCGATACCAGTTGGTTCATGCCGGACGAAGTTCATCTACCAGAGCTCGTTGTAGAGCACGAGTTCGGACATCAGTACTGGTACGGCATGGTTGCGACCAACGAATTCGAAGATGCATGGATGGACGAGGGCATCAACAGCTACACGGAAGTGAAGGTGCTTGATTCGATTCTCGGCAAGCCGACCTCCATCCTGAATCTAGCGGGCGCTACGATGAGCGAACGAGGAGCGCAACGCATGAGTTACATCAGTGTAGCCGACCTCGATCCGATCGCGCAAAAGGCTTATGACTATTACAGCGGCAACTCCTACGGCGGAATTACCTATGGCAAGACGGCGAGCGTGCTGCTGACGCTGGAAGGCATCATCGGCGAAGACACGATGGCGAAGGCGATGCGCGCCTACTTCATGAAATATCGCTTTACCCACCCGACTAAAGAGGATTTCCTGAAGACGATTGAGGAAGTTTCCGGTAAGAATCTGCGCTGGTATTTCGACCAGGCCATTTACGGCTCGCAGGTGCTCGATTACAAAGTGTCGAGGATCGAATCTTTCCCGGTGAATTGGTTCGAGGAGAACAAGGGCGCTTTTCACAAAGAAGACAAGAATACCGTCCATCGTTCCTATGTCTGGCTGCAGCGCAAGGAAGACTTCATTCTTCCGGTGGAAGTGGAAATCAAATTCGATAACGGCGAAAAAGTTCGCGAGCACTGGGATGGAGTAGGCCGCTGGACGAAGTTCACGTACGAGAAGAAAGCCCGAGTGGAATCGGCGGAGATCGATCCGGATCACAAGATTCAACTTGATCGTAACGACTTCAATAACAGTTATTCAGCCGAAGCGCACGTGAAGCCGGTATGGAAACTGGGGAATTACTGGGTGTTTATGACGCAGTGGGCTGGCCAGGCGTTGGCGTGGTGGGGAATTTAGAACTGTCGTCGGGTTTCCAGGTCAAGCCGGGCGAATAGGATCGAGGTAGGGGCGCATGGCAGAGCATCGAGGATTACTGAACAGCGGCTGGGCCAGAGTCAGCCGCAACAAGCGCTATGTCGCTTGGTTTTATATCTTGAACGTCGTGCTGGCGTGGTTCGGCGCAGGCGCGTTTAATCATCAGGCCCGCGCAATTTTGGCGCACAGCTTGCAGGCGGACCGACTGCTGCATGGCTTCGATGTCGCCGTGCTCATCGGAATGTTCGCGCGGCCAGAGTTCCGGCCTATCGAGGCGTCTGGAGGTCCCGCGCTTCATTTCGCTTTGCTTTTTTTCTTCGCCACCGTTCTGTTCCTGCCTGGAGTGCTGCAAGGCTATGCCTCGACCTACCGCTTGCCGCGCGAGGATTTTTTCCGCGCATGCGGCCGGGACTTGTGGCGGTTTATCCGGCTGATCATTATGGCGGGAATGGTGATGGGTGCGGTGGCCGCGGCGCTGTTCGGGCTTCATGGCGTGCTGGAAAGAAAAGCAGCCGAGAGCACGAACGAACTTCTTTTGTTCGAGGTGCGCATCGCAGGCTTGGCGATAATCTTTCTGGTGATGACCGCCTTGCGTATCTGGTTTGACCTGGCGCAGACCGACGTCGTACTCAGCGATCAGTGCGCGGTGCGACGTTCGATCGGATCCGGCTTCCGGCATACTTGGCGCAATTTGGGACGTCTGCTCGGAAGCTATGTGGGAACCACGCTTGTAGCGGCGATCGTGTTGGTGGCCGGGCTATGGGGGTGGATGAAATTTGTGCCGCCGGCCAGCGTGGGAGGAGCAATCTTTGTCAGCCAGTTGACGCTGCTCTTGCTGCTGATCCCGCGCTTCTGGCAACGTGGCATCGCAGTGAGCTATTACCTGGAGAATATGGTGGAACCGATTGCTGCAGAGCCCTTCACGCCCTCTGCATTCACCGTACCCATCGTATCTGCACCCGCTCCCACGCCTGTGATTCCGAGCACACCTCAACAGACACAAGGGGCGTAGCCTTAACGGGGAGAGATCTACCGCTCGCGCGGTCGGATCCGCTCAATTCCAGAGCAGGGTAAAAGCCGCCATGCCGCGTACCATCGTCGAACCATTCCGCATCAAGAGCGTCGAGCCGATCCAGTGGACGACGCGGCCGCAACGCGAGCAACTTCTGCGAGCTGCGTTTTACAATCTGTTTCTTCTTCCCGCCGACGATGTTCTGATCGATCTCCTCACCGATTCTGGAACGGGCGCCATGTCGACGCACCAGTGGGCGGCGATCATGGAAGGAGACGAGAGTTATGCGGGCAGCCGTAGCTTTGATCGCTTTCGCGATTCGGTGCAGGACATCTTTGGCTACAAGCACGTCATTCCCACCCACCAGGGGCGTGCCGCCGAGCGCATTCTGTTCAGCGTGATGTGCAAGAAAGGCGATGTTGTTCCCAACAACACGCACTTCGATACCACGCGAGCCAATGTGGAATTCGTCGGGGCCGAGGCCCGAGACCTGGTCATTGCCGAGGGCCGACGGCCCAGCTTGCAGCATCCCTTTAAAGGCAATATGGATGTGGATGCTCTTGCGTCCATGATCCAGAGCATAGGGCGCGAGCGTGTGCCTCTGGTCATGCTCACGGTTACGAACAACTCCGGCGGCGGGCAGCCGGTCTCGATGGGGAACGTGAAGGCGGTGAGCGCGGTCTGCCGGAAGCACGGCATCCCGCTTTATTTCGACGCCTGCCGCTTTGCCGAGAATTCCTATTTCATCAAGACGCGTGAACGCGGCTATGAATCAAAGACTCCGAAAGAGATCGCGCAGGAAATGTTTGCCCACGGCGATGGCTGCACCATGTCCGCGAAGAAAGACGGCTTGGCCAACATCGGCGGGTTCCTGTGTACGAATAACGACATACTCGCGCAGCAGGAGAAAAATCTGCTGATCCTGACCGAAGGGTATCCAACGTATGGCGGTCTCGCGGGGCGCGATCTGGAGGCCATTGCGGTCGGCGTGCAAGAAGCCTTGCATGAAGACTATCTCGAATACCGCATCGCCTCGACTGCCTACCTCGGAAATCACATAGCCGAGCACGGCGTGCCGATCGTGCAACCGCCCGGAGGTCACGCCATCTACATCGATTCCCGCGCGTTTCTGCCGCACGTTCTGCCGCAATGTTTCCCAGCCGTTGCTCTGGCGAACGAGCTTTATCTCGAGGGCGGAATCCGGTCGGTTGAGATTGGCACGCTCATGTTCGGAGCGGCTGCGACCATGGACCTGGTCCGTCTTGCTATCCCCCGCCGGGTGTACACGCAAAGCCACATTGACTACGTCGTGGAAGTGATCCTTGCGGTTTGGGAAAAGCGCGATCAGATCCGGGGAATGAAGTTGAGCTACGAAGCACCCTTCCTGCGTCACTTCACGGCGAGGCTTGAACCGGTGGACGCCGAGGTGTCCGCGCACAAGTGAGAGCGAGCACGCCTTTTCTCTCAGAGTAAAACGATGGTGACTCCGCGATTGCGGCGGCCGAGATCGGAGTCGCTCTTGAGATGGGGATGCGACTGCAGAAGTTTCCAGGTCGTCTCGTCTGATTTCGACCAGTCCTCGCCAAAGATGCAGTCGCGAAGCTGCCGGTTCTGCACCATTTCTACCAGCCGTTTTTGAACTGCAATGCGAATGTCTCCGCCCGTGCCGGTTGAACCATAGCCGTGAATAAATTTCAGAACTGAGACTTTTGCTGCGCGCGCCAGGTCGAGCTCGCGCTCCAGGAGCGACAGAGCCTCGCTGACCGGGGGCATGTCGGATTTGAGGTTAACGGTTTTGATGGTGACTTCTATCGGCGGCCATAAGCTCTCTGCTTGACTTTCGAGGCTTTCACCACCGAGGAAATTGAAATCAGCGGGCGATTCGTAAAATATTGCATTCGCTTAACTTATCCCTGGGACATCAAGTTTCACATTGCTAAGGCTTGAAGCATATACGATGTCTAGCGGGCCGCAGATGGCGTGCTGGGATTTCTGTCCTCGTTGTAGGCGATCACGCGATACTTGGCGCCAAAGATCCCGGCGGGCTGGGGATCGGGCCAGGGCGAATCTGCGTCGGTGGCGCACTGATCACAGATCGTCTCCCATGGGCCAGCCTCACCCACCTGCCGCTGCACGCTATAGCTAACTGCACCTGCGGAGCCACGCCATCCGATCAGCCCTATCCCTTTTGTCGTGATCACTGGAGGAGGAGGCACTTGATGAGGAGGGATCGGAATCCCGGCCATCGCGTAGGCATGGCTTCGCAGCTGCTGCGCGCGCGCCCGCATGTCATCGCTTGTGTTGACAAGGGTGTTGATGCCGCCGTAATACAGCGCCCACCACTGGCCGCTCTCGCCCTTTCGAGCGTAGGCGGCGTTGCCCACATTGGCGGGAATGGATTGCCATCCGAAGTTATCTGCGTGAGCCTGCAACGCCCAATAGTCGTCGCCGGAGATGTTCGGGTCTGTTTCCAAGGTGTGAAGCACGAATTGCAGATCCTCCCGAGTCGGCCAGTCCGTAACGTCCCAACCAAATTCGTTGACGATGTAGGCTTTCCCATGTCCGGTCACCGCGGCTGCGTCCTGAGAAAAGGACTGGGCTGTGGTTTTCACTCCGTTTGAAACGAGCGCGTCCCAGTGCGGGTAGTATTCCCAAGTCACGATATCAGTCGTTTTGGCGTTAAGCGCGTGCTGGTCGTAGCGAAAAAAGCCGCTGGTGTCGAGATACAAATGTCGCGGGTCGATGGACCTGATGAAGTTACCGATCGTGTCGATCCAGGGAAGGTAAGGCGCGAGATCCTTCGAGGATGAAGTCCATACCACGCCGAGGCCACACATGTTGCAGTTTTCCCACGCCAGGATCGTGGGATCGTCTTTGTACGAAAGTCCAGTCAGTGCATTCTTGTGGTTTAACACTGCAGCGATGTGCTTCTCGAACGCGGCGATCACTACCGCATCGGTAAAGAACGCCTTAGGATCGCGCTGATGTGTCCACTCCAAATATTCGCCGGGTCCGCTCAACGCGCAGGTGGCGCAGTCTCCCGCCAAAGTTATGATCAAGCGAATTCCCCGGTCGTGAGCAGCCTTGATCGCATAGTCGATCGCCTTGAAAGCTTCCGGGTTAAAGACTCCCAGTTGGGGTTCAATGCACAATTCGCAACCCACGCTGTCGCCAAGGGTTTGCGAGCGGATCACCTTGGCTCCCATTTCCTTGGCCGTGTCCATGGCATCATCGACCTCAAACTGAGTGGGGTAACGCGGACCCCGGGGATCTGCGGGTCCATAAGCCTCCAGTCCTAACCACTCGATGTTGGGACCGCTGTAGCGGAAGGGCTTACCAGAGAGATGCAACGAAACTCCCGCGCGGGTTACGAATTCCGATTGGGAGTCAACGGAGCGGGAAGGTGGCTGGCCGTAGGCTGCGGCATTCAGGAAGAGTGCAATGGAAAAAAAAACGGCGATGCGCCTCGAAAGCCTCATCATGAGTGACTCCTTCAGGACTAAGTATCCCACGGCAGACTCTTAGCGGCTGCGGGTGCGTTTCCCCGGGGGCCGCGCCAAAGTGCCGGGCTTGGCCCGGCTGGACAGCCGGTTGGCCAAATGTTCCGTTAGGTCTTGCGGTTGCGGGTGATGGCTTCGCGAGCTTCTTTGTCGGCGGTGCGGCGGCGTTCGGTTTCGCGTTTATCCCAGAGCTGCTTGCCCTTGGCCAGGGCCAGTTCCACCTTCACTTTGCCGTTCTTGAAGTACATGCGAACGGGGATGAGCGTCAGTCCCTTCTGCTGCGTCTTGCCGATCAGCTTGCGGATTTCTTCCTTGTGCATGAGCAGCTTGCGGGTGCGCCGGGGGGCGTGGTTGTGAATGTTACCGTGCTCATAGGGACCGATATGGGCGTTGAGCAGCCAGAGTTCGCCGTCTTTCACCAATCCGTAGGAATCTTTGAGATTGGCGAGGCCGCCGCGGACCGATTTGGCTTCGGTTCCGGTAAGAGCCACGCCGCACTCAAATTTTTCCAGCAAGAAGTAGTTATGAGAAGCGATCCTATTAACGGCAGCATCGCGCTGGCCGGAGGCGGTGGGATCGCGGCGAGGAGATTTCTCCGGGCTGGGCTTGGTTTGATGTGTGGACTGGCGGGCCATGATTTCGGACTTCGGCTTCATCTTAGCAGCAAACAGAGGGGCGTCGGGCTTGGGCGGCGATCGGCAAATAACTGCGATTGAGCTCGCTGAAACCCGCGAGACGGGAGTTCGACAGCGGAGTGCGTAGCTTGACTTTGACCGTTGGGACTAAGACTAAAGAGTGTAACTATCTGGCAGGCAATGACATGAGGAGCGCAGAAACCCGATGCTATAATCGCTGCAAGAAACCCGCGAGTAGGCCTCTTGATGAACAGGCATAAGCAGAACGATTGCTTGTCCGGCGAAGACCCCGGCAAAGATTCTGAGATGAGGACTAAAGAATGAGACGTCTGATCCCCGGGGCGGTCGCTCTGTTGGTATCGCTGGCCATATTGCCTGCCATCGCCGATAAGGCCAAGAACATCTACGAAAAGGGCGAGGACGCCGAAGCACGCCAGAACTATGAAGTCGCTTACGATCTTTACAAGCAGGCGTACGACCTTAAGCCGAAAGATTTGCGCTATCGCTCCTCATTCGAGCGCATGCGTTTCAAGGCGGCGGCCACGATCGTTCATCGGGGTCAGGAACTCCGCGAGCAAGGCAAACTGCAGGAAGCGCTGGCCGAGTTTCAAAAGGCGGCGCAGATTGACCCCTCTCTGTTCATTGCGCAGCAGGAGTTGAAGCGCACCGTGCAGATGATTAACGATGCCACGAATCCTCCCCCGCAAGCCGCAGGCCCCCCCGGAACTCTGGAGCGCAAGATCAGGGAAGCGGGTGGACCCGTGGAACTGGCCCCGATTTCGGCGGTTCCCATCACCGTGAAACTCACCGAGGATTCCAAGGTTATTTATCAGACGATCGGGCAGTTGGCCGGGGTAAACGTGCTGTTTGATCCGGACTACACGTCGCGCCGAATCAAGGTCGAGCTGAATGGAGTAACGTTGGAAGACGCGTTGCAGATTACGGCATTGGAATCGAAAACCTTCTGGCGCCCGGTGACGGGAAATACGATTTTTGTGGCGCAGGACAATCCCGCCAAGCGCAAGGAATTGGAACAGAGCGTTCTGAAGACCTTTTACCTGCAGAATCTTTCCCAGCCGACCGAGTTGCAGGATGTGGTGAACGCGATTCGCGCCGTGCTGGATGTACAGCGCGTGCAGCAGTTGCTCTCGCAGAATGCGCTGGTGGTGCGGGGGACACCGGATCAGATCGCGCTGGCGGAAAAGCTGGTGGAGGATCTGGATAAGGCGCGCCCGGAAGTGGTGATCGACATCGCCGTCATCCAGGTGAGCAAAGACAAATCCAGGACCTTGGGATTGAGCCCGCCGACCAGCGCCACGGTTGCCCTGCAGAGCAACATCAACACCACGACGCCGACGACCACAACTACCGGGACGACCACGACGACCGGCACTACGTCCGGCACCGCGGGCATATCACTGAACACCTTGGGCAATCTGAACGCGACCGATTTCCAGGTGACAATTCCTTCCGCCAACCTTTCGGCGGTGATGGGCGATACCGATACAAAGATGTTGCAAAATCCGCAGGTTCGGGCGCTCGATAACCAGAAGGCGACCCTCAAGATCGGCGAACGGGTTCCGGTGGCGACAGGATCGTTCCAGCCCGGAATTGGCGGTGTGGGTATCAACCCGCTGGTGAACACGCAGTTTCAGTATCTGGATGTTGGTGTGAATATCGACGTCACGCCTCACGTGCACGCCGATCGCGAAGTGACCCTGAAGATTACGATGGAAATTTCGTCGGTGGTGGGTCAGTCGAGCATCGGCGGCATCAGCCAGCCGATCATCGGCCAGAAAAAAATCGAGCATGAAATCCGCCTGAAGGACGGGGAATCCAGTTTGATTGGCGGCATTCTGGACGATTCTCAGACCAAGTCGCTGGCCGGGATTCCGGGGTTAGCGCAGATTCCAATCTTGCGATACCTGTTTGGGCAGGTGACGCAGGATCACTCTCAGGATGAGACCATATTCGCGATCACTCCGCATATCATTCGAGGAACCAGCCTCAGCGAGCTGAACCAACGCGCGATTGACATTGGAACGGCGAACGCGATTGCGTTGCGGCACATCAGCAGCCCCGCAGCGGCTCCATCTCCCGCCCCGCAGGGGCCGGCCGGTGCAACTCAGCTTCCGGCAACTCAAGTTCCCGGCCAGCAGGTCCCGGCGCCAGGGACAAATTCGGGACAAGGAAGCGCGAACTTCCTGTTTGATCCGGGGCAGATCACGGTTGTAAAGGGCAATACTTTTGTGGTGAATCTGTTGATCTCCGGCGCGCAGAACGTATATTCCGTGCCCGTGCAATTGAATTACGATCCGAAGATGTTGCAGTTGGTGAACATCTCAAACGGAGGTTTCCTCTCGCAGGATGGGCAGGCGGTGGCCCTGGTGCATCGCGAAGACGACACGACAGGGACCTTGCAGATCACGGCCACACGGCCGCCGGGGGCCGGTGGAGTTTCCGGACAGGGATCTGTGGTCACGATGACATTTCAGGCGAAGGCCAGTGGACAGACTCCTCTGACCATCACCCGGGGCGGGGCGCGCGATCCCGCCCTGCAGGCGATCACTGTGAACGGCGCGCAGGCATCGGTCACCGTGCAGTAAAGGGCGGTTGCGATGCGAAAATAGATAGGACATGAAGCTACAAAGATTTTGTCGGGCACAGGGCAGCGGGCCCGTGCGGGGCTTTTCTCTCCTGGAACTGATCGTTGCGACCACCATCCTGATAATTCTTTCAACGATGGCGGTACCCCTGGCGCGGTTCACCATCAAGCGGGAGAAGGAGCGCCGTCTTCGAGCCGATCTTTGGGAGATGCGCGATGCCATCGACCGGTACAAGATCGATGCCGACCGGGGCGCCTTCCAGACGAAAATCGACAGTCAGAACTATCCTCCGGATCTGGAAACACTGGTAAAGGGCGTCGATGTGCAGGGGAAAAAGGTGCGATATCTGCGCAAGATTCCGATTGATCCGATGACGGGCACCATCGAGTGGGGCATGCGTTCGATGCAGGACGATCCGCAGTCCGACTCGTTTGGTGGGCAGAGCGTGTTCGACGTATACACCAAGTCGCAGGATGAAGCTCTGGATGGAACGAAGTACAAGGACTGGTAAATGGCAGGAAAGTTCAAAACGGGGCACAGTGCAGGCTTCACGCTGCTGGAGATGATGATCGTGATCAGCATCATGGTAATCCTCATATCCATTGCGCTCCCAATCTACAGCCAGTCGGTGCTGCGTTCGCGAGAGGCCGTACTGCGTAACGACTTGTTCGAACTGCGATCGCTTATCTCCCAGTACACACTCGACAAGCAAAAGGCGCCGCAGTCGCTGGATGACCTGCAGACTGCCGGCTACATCAAAGTCATTCCCAAAGATCCGATGACCAATGAAGCGAACTGGGAGGTGGTTCAGGAGGATGTGCTGCTGGCAATTGACCAGCAAGACCCTGGAATCAGCGACGTTCATTCCGCGTCAAATGCGACCGGCACCGATGGAACGGCGTATAGCACCTGGTAGTGCGGCGTCGGAGCCCGGTTGTGGTTTCCTTCTTCCTCTTCTCAGATTCTCCCGATCGCAACTCCCCATGCTGGCTGGTTCGGACTATAGACCTCGCGCTGGTCGTGGGCGGAGGAATGCAAATCGCGACTTCGCAAGTCCATACGTATGAACCATGAGCTGGCGCTCACGGCTTCGGATGCTGTTCTGACGGGAGAACGCGTGGTTTCTTGGCCGGGCAGGTCTGGCAGGTCTCCCCGCATTGCACGCGATTCGCTCAGGCACTAACATCTAATCATGCCCGTTGAAACAGAACTTACCCAGGCCCCTGCTTCCATGCGCGCACCGCGAGGGAACTCCATCACCTGCAAAGGTTGGCAGCAGGAAGCCGCCATGCGCATGCTAATGAATAATCTCGACGCTGACGTTGCGGAGCGTCCCCAGGACCTGGTCGTTTATGGGGGAACGGGGAGGGCCGCGCGCAGTTGGGAGGCCTATCGTGCTATCGTCGCGGTCCTGAAAAATCTGGAGAACGACGAGACCTTGTTGGTGCAGTCCGGCAAACCGGTGGGCGTGTTCAAGACGCATGACCATGCCCCGCGAGTGCTCATCGCGAACTCAAACCTGGTGGGGCACTGGTCGAACTGGGAGAAGTTCAATGAACTGGAGCGCGCCGGTCTGATGATGTATGGCCAAATGACGGCGGGCTCGTGGATCTATATCGGCTCGCAGGGCATTGTGCAAGGAACGTTTGAAACATTTTCCGCGGCGGGAGAGAAACATTTCGGCGGGAACCTTGCCGGCAAGCTGATCGTTTCGGGCGGGATGGGCGGCATGGGCGGAGCTCAGCCTCTGGCTGCGACCATGACGGGAGCGGCTTTCCTCGGCATTGACGTGGATCCGGAGCGCATCAAGAAGCGGCTGAAGACCGGCTATTGCGACTTCATGGTGACCACCCTCGATGAAGCTTTGCGCATTCTGAAGAATGCCGTGCGCAAGAAAGAGAATGTGTCGGTCGCTCTGGTGGGGAATTGCGCAGATGTGATTCCGGAGTTGGCCGAGCGCGGCGTGGTTCCTGACATTCTCACCGACCAGACTTCGGCGCATGATCCGCTGAATGGATATGTGCCAAATGGTAGGACACTCGCGGAGGCGGTCGAGTTAAGGAGAACTGATCCCAAGGTGTATCAGGAAAGATCGCTCGACGCCATGGCGCGGCACGTAGAAGGTATGCTGCGACTCCAGAAGATGGGATCGGTGACGTTTGACTATGGCAATAACATCCGGACCTTTGCGTTTCAGCGGGGCGTGACGAATGCCTACGACTTTCCCGGCTTCGTGCCTGCATATATCCGTCCATTATTCTGCGAGGGACGCGGGCCGTTCCGCTGGGTTGCCCTGTCGGGAGAGGCGTCGGACATTCATATCACCGACGACTTGGTTCTGGAGTTGTTCCCGGAGAATCGCATTCTGCGGCGGTGGATTGATCTGGCGCGCAAGCGCATCAAGTTTCAGGGATTGCCGGCGAGGATTTGCTGGCTGGGATATGGCGAACGGGCGCAGTTCGGCCTCGCGATCAACGACTTGGTGAAAAAAGGGAAGATCAAGGCGCCGATCGTGATTGGACGAGACCATCTCGACTGTGGTTCGGTGGCGTCTCCATTTCGCGAAACCGAGGGCATGAAAGACGGCTCGGATGCGGTCGCGGATTGGCCGCTGCTGAATGCGCTGTTGAACACGGCGGCCGGTGCGT
Organism: Candidatus Sulfotelmatobacter sp.; assembly: GCA_049515395.1. Lineage (GTDB taxonomy): Bacteria > Acidobacteriota > Terriglobia > Terriglobales > Acidobacteriaceae > Sulfotelmatobacter. The sequence continues at coordinate 20,941 of JBEKUD010000057.1, forward strand.
CGTGGGTGTCGATTCACAATGGCGGCGGGGTGGGTATCGGATACTCGCTACACGCCGGGCAGGTCACGGTGGCCGACGGGACCGAAATGATGGCGAAACGGATCGAGCGCGTGCTGACGACGGATCCGGGTATGGGCGTGATCCGGCATGTGGATGCGGGGTATGACGAGGCGAAGGAGTTTGCGAAGAAGACGGGAGTAAAAGTGCCGATGGCGCGATCATGAACATCCGCCACGGAAGCACGTGCGAGCTGCCAGTCCTGAAGATTCATCGGCGCGCTCCCAGGTAGTCGGCCGGAAGCAGAATCGCAATGCCCACGATCTTCCTGCCGGTCCGAAGTGTCGAACATCACCCGTCAACAGTCGCGTGGCCCGAGCTTCGACGGCACCATCGGCACATCTTTTTCTGGCGGAGATATCCCACGCGGAAGCGGCCCTTGGCTGGCTTCAAACAGATGAATGGCTCCTGACGGCTTGTTGAGCCGCGTCCTCTGGTTTTCATCGGTAAGATTGATTCTTGCTTCTTCTCAACGCGTACCCCGAGGTGCACAGCGCCACCTTCTTCAGCTTCCAGAGCTGAGGAAGACCTGCGTCAGACTTGTACGCCGCGGTGAACAAGACATTGGCGTCGAGGAACAGCCGCTCCATCTAAGGGGGTGGCGGGTGCGGAGTCGAATCGGGATCGAGGCCCAGCTTTTCGGAGTTCTCTTCGCGCCTTGCGGTAATCGACCTGATCGATGGCGTTGTGTAGCAGGAACTCTGCCTTATGCTCGGAGGGTGCCGCTTGACTGGCACGACCGTAGCGGGGCGAATGAGGATGTCCTCCTTCTCCTCGGCGATCACGATACTGCCTTCTTCGATGCCCAAGCGCTCGCGCCGCTTCGCGGGTACAACGATCGCACCGCCTTTCCCGACTCTTGCCGATTGCATAGTTGAGATGCTCTGTCCGAATGCCTGATTATGCAGAATGCCTGACCTTCTGACAACCTTCAAGAAATGCTCGCCGCGGCCTTCCTCGGCCTGACGGCTGCTAAACTCTTTTGGACGTGACCTTCGTGCGAAAGCCGACACAGAAAATCCAGTCTCCGCTGCTGCTGGCCGACATTGGCCAACTTCTCACGCTCCGGCCTGCTTCCGGCACGGCCGGGCCGCGCCGCAGGGCCGGCCTCAGAGAGCTCGGCATCATCGCAGATGGCGCTGTACTTTGCCTCGGTGGGAAAGTCGTGGCAGTCGGCACGACGAAAGAGGCTCTAAGAGATTCGTGGCTGAAGAGGCATCGCAAGAAGATTGTCGAGATCGAGTGCGCGGGCAAGGTAGTCCTGCCCGGCTTTGTCGATGCACACACCCATCCGGTTTTTGTCGGTCCGCGGCTGGTGGATTTTGAGAAGCGGGTGGGGGGGGCTTCCTATGAAGAAATCGCCATGGCCGGAGGCGGCATTCGGTCCAGTCTCAAGGGGGTGCGCGCAGCAGGGAAGCGAGCTTTGGCGGGAAAAGTTTTGACCGTTCTTAACGACATGGCAGCGCAAGGTACGACAACGGTTGAGGCTAAATCTGGCTACGGGCTGACGGTGGAGTCGGAGCTGAAGTCGTTGGACGCGATCCGCGACGCAGCAACTCACTGGGCAGGCACGGTCATCCCAACACTCCTGGGAGCGCACGTGATCCCAGGAGAATTTCAAGGCCGCTCACAAGAGTATGTTGAGATCGTCTGTAAAGAGATGATTCTGCAGGCAGCGAAGCGGAAGCTTGCCCAGTTCGTTGATGTCTTTTGTGACCAAGGTGCTTTTACTGCGGCCGAGACCGCGCAGATTTTTGCAGCTGCTCAACAGCATGGTCTGGGCGTGCGGGCCCACATGTGCCAGCTTGCGGAAACCTTGCTGCAGCCGCTCTTGGATTATAATCCAGCGTCTTTCGATCATATGGACTATGTGAATGACGACGATATTGCGGAGTTGGCTAAACACGAAACGATAGCAACGCTCGTTCCTGGAGCGAATTATTTTCTAGGACTGAAGGAATATCCGCAGGCGCGTAAGTTGATCGACGCTGGCGTTCCGGTGGCTCTGGCGACGGATTACAATCCCGGCACGTCGCCGACCTTGAGCATGCCCATGGCAATGTCGCTGGCCTGCACGCACATGAAGATGACACCGGCGGAAGCCATCGCCGCTTCAACGGTCAACGGCGCGTGGGCATTGCGAGTCGCAGATCGCAAGGGCTCGATCGAAGCCGGTAAAGACGCTGATCTGGCGATATTCGAGGTCGGGGACTATCGCGAAATCCCTTATTGGTTCGGCACGAACCACTGCGAGTTGACGATCGCCAGTGGAGCGGTGGCCTGGTCCAAGTGAACTTTCGGAGCGAATCTATCGTATAAAAGATGGAACGATATCTGCGTCTTGTGGGAACGCGGTTCAGTTCCAGGTTCGTTAGCTCGGTTGAGAACGATTGAGGAGCCTATGAAGCGAATTCTTGCCGTAATTATTTTTGCGGCGGCAGCATTTTCTATTGCACCGGCGCAACGACTGCCCGGTGGGGCCACGCCAGAGAACTATAAGCTGACCTTTACGCCCAATCTCGAAAAGGCCAAATTCGATGGCGAAGAGACGGTTTCGATCCGGGTGCTGAAATCAACTTCGGAGATCACACTCAACGCAGTGGATATCGACTTCCACGATGTAACCATTACGAGCAGTGGAAGTACGCAAACCGCTGAGGTCAGTCCGAAGAAAGATATGGAAATGGTCGTGCTGACGGTTGAGAAGCCTCTGGCCGCCGGAGCGGCCACCATCCATATCACCTACAGCGGCACCTTGAACGATGAGATGCGCGGCTTCTACTTGGGCAAAGATGATCAGGGACGCAAGTATGCCGCCACGCAGTTCGAAGCTACGGATGCGCGTCGCGCGTTTCCGTCGTTCGACGAACCGGCGTATAAGGCGACGTTCGATATTACCGCCGTCGCGGACAAAGGGCAGGTTGCGATCTCGAATCAAAAAATCGCTTCGGACACGCCCGGGCCCGGCGAAAAGCATACGGTTCGCTTTGCCACGACAGTGAAGATGTCGGCCTACCTGGCGGCGCTGGTGGTGGGAAACTTTGAGTACATCGAGGGCACGGCGGATGGAATTCCGATTCGGGTTTACAGCACTCCTGGAAAGAAAGAGATGGGGAAATTTGCTTTGGATTCGGCCGAACATATCCTCAGCTACTACGATAAATATTTCAGCATCCAGTATCCCTATGGAAAACTTGATTTGATCGGCCTGCCGGATTTTTCCGCGGGAGCGATGGAGAATACTGGTTGCATCACCTTCCGCGAAGTGATTCTGCTGATCGATGAGAAGCAGGGCTCCATCGATTTGAAGAAGGATATCGCGTCAGTGATTGCCCATGAGATGGCGCACCAGTGGTTCGGCGATCTAGTGACGATGGAATGGTGGGACGATGTCTGGCTCAACGAAGGCTTCGCTACCTGGATGTCAAGCAAACCAATCGAGTCGTGGAAGCCGGAATGGAATCTCAATCTTGACGCTGTCAGTGAGACGGATGCAACTCTGAACACGGATTCGCTGGCAAACACGCGTCCCATCCACCAGGCCGCCGACACCCCCGCTCAAATTCAGGAATTATTCGACGGCATCGCTTACGGCAAGGCGGCAGCGGTTTTAAGAATGCTGGAATCTTACCTGGGGAAAGAGACCTTCCGGGCAGGGGTGAACGCGTATATTCAGCGGCATCCATATGCGAATGCGACCGCGGAAGACTTTTGGGACGCACAGACAAAGACCTCCAAAAAGCCTGTGGACCAGATCATGCCCACTTTCGTGCAGCAGGCGGGTGTGCCAATCATCGATGTAAAAGCCCAATGCTCGGGGAGTTCGACCGCCGTCGCCCTGGAGCAGCGCCGTTACTATTATGACCGTGAAAAATTCCAGGCACCGGATGATCAGCTCTGGGAGATTCCGATATGCATGAAGGATTCAGCCGGCAATGGCACTCCGCAATGCAGACTTCTCACCAAGCGGAGTGAGAAATTCACGATGTCTGGCTGTTCGAATTGGGTTTTGGGGAATGCGGGCGCTACTGGTTATTACCGCGTCGGCTACCAGCCCGATGCAGTCCGAGCCCTCGCGAGCGATGCTGAGAGCAAGCTTTCTCCGGCCGAACGGATCGCATTGCAGACCGACATCTGGGCTTCTGTACGCGTAGGGCGCGAGCCAGTCGGGGACTATCTTGCGCTCGCCCAGGGACTCGGAAGTGATCGCAATCGCGCGGTCATCGAGAATGTTCTCGAACGCCTGCACTATATCGCCGAATACCTCGTAACAGACAACGACCGCGAGTCCTATCGAGTGTGGCTGCGGCAGTATCTTTCGCCAATCCTGAAGGACGTGGGCTGGGAATCGAAGCCTAGTGAAAGCGATGAACAGAGAACGCTGCGGGATCGTGTGTTCTATGCACTAGGATACGATGCTCGCGATCCAGTGGTCCTGGCGCAGGCGGACAAGATTGCGGCTCAGGCGCTGGAAAATCCCGCATCCGTGGACCGGGGACTGGCAGCGAGTGCGTTCCGACTGGCGGCGCTGAACGGCGATGACGCGTTCTATGACAAATTGCTCGCCGCGTTGAAAAATGCGAAGTCGCCTGAGGAGTATTACATGGCTCTGTTCGCATTGCCTCAATTCAGCGACCCAAGACTCATTCAGCGGACTTTGGATTACGCCATTTCTCCCGATGTGCGTTCGCAGGACGCGCTGCAACTGATCGGCAGCGTGATGCAAAATCCGGCAGGAGAAGAACTGGCCTGGGACTTTGTTCTGGCGCACTGGAATGCGGTGCAGAAAGCCGGAGGACCTTTCGCCAGCGCCGAAATTGTTGGCGCCACGAGTTCGTTCTGCGATACTCACATGCGCGACCAGGTCTCGGACTTCTTTAAGGCGCACAAGATCGAGGCGGCGGAACGGACCTATCGGCAGTCGATTGAACGGATCAACGACTGCGTCGATCTGAAGTCGCAACAGGAGCCGCAACTGGCCTCCTGGCTCGGGCGGCACGGCTCTTCGGCGGGAAGGCAATCGGGCAAGTAGGCTTCGTGCATCCGAATGCAAAGTGGGCTAGCGGATCAGCTTATTCTGAGCCGGTTCTCCGACCTTGAGTGGACCCCCACGTTTGCTATAATCAACAGCGTTCCGCACGGTTCGGCGTTGAAGCTGTTTCCCGGTTGGCACTCCCGCGACAATCAGCGTGAAGCGAACGGATGCACGTAACCCGCGGCGCGCGAGCGGGTTTCAAAAACCTGGCCAGGTAGCTCAGGTGGTAGAGCGCAGCCCTGAAAAGGCTGGCGTCGGCGGTTCAACTCCGTCCCTGGCCACCATTTATTCAATGACTTAGCTCCATCGTCCCGCCCGTTCTTGGCTCCAATTGGCACCTTTTGGCTCCACAATTCTCTTCAACCAGCCAATTCACCATCCGCGATTGCGGCGGCAGGCACAAACGAGCGAACAGCTGAAGGATTCCGTCCAGACCAACTTCAGTCGCCTGGGGTCCGAACTCCGTGAGGCGAACAAAGAGGTCGGCGGAAAAGTCCAGGGCAGCTTGGTCGATCTGACCGGGAAAATTCAGGAACTCTCTGCCACAAACGAGCAGAAGCAGGATGCATTGCGGCAAGCCGTCGAATTGCGGCTACGCTCGTTTGCGATTGATCATTAATCATCGGTGATTATTAGCGGCCAATAGTTGGCCCAAGAGAGCGCATCAAGGACACCGGTTGTGCACGGGAGGTGACGGTTATGTAGAGTCAGCTTTCAATGACAGCCTTGGTCAATTCTGTGTCCGTGAAAGTAAACGTCACCATAGGGCCATCTCGCACATTTAGGACCAAGGGAGGACGAAAGCAGGCAATACAGACGCCATCTGTGCGCCGCACGCTAGGATACACGATCCCCGCTGAGCCACTGGTCAAGAGTGTAAGTCCGAGTGTTTGGGAGGCTGCGTAGCGGTTCGGGTCTAAGCAATCCACACAATCTGCGTCTTCTCGAATGTCGTGAAACTCATGTCTAAAATCGGCGAGATAGTCGATATAGGAAGACACTTCTTCCGCTCTCCATCGCACTTCTTTCAATTCGACAGCTCTATGGAAGGCCACTTCTGTTTGCGCAGTCTGCATTTCGAAAGCCGCATACCAGGCTCCTCGCCCCGCGCCATTGAAGCGTCCTCCGGAAGGATTTGGATGAGTAAAAGACGCGTTCACGATATGCGCGAGTCGGAAGCCAGAAACCAGCTCAATGGTGCTTACGCCCGGTAGTCTGCCGCTCTCGCCAAGCAAACGATCGTTTGTGGCGCCCTCCAATTCCGTGAGGTCGCTGAGCAGATCGTCGTCGTCCTGTGCGAGAAGATTGAGAATTGGCCTGCCACGATCGCTGTAGCGATAGGGAATTAGGCGATGAGTCGTATCCTGTTCTACCTTGACCTGCTTCGGCAACTTCATCTGCCGCCACGACGTGAGTCCAGCTGTTGGCGAACTCTCAGGAAGGCAGGGATGCCGCCCTTCTTGACGTAATTAAGGGGCGAGTCTCCCCCGAACATTGGATTCGTGTTCGGAAGCGTAATCCAGGCATCTGCGAGCTTCTGGCTGTAAAGAATGTTCAGTGCTTTATAGATGCCGATCAACAGCGAAATTCGCGTGAGCTGATCCTCATTCAGTGTTTTCCTCGCTAGATTCTTCAATGCGTAGAAACTGCCACTGGATATGCCACCAAGCAAAGCTCGGGTGTCATCATCGCGTAATTCCCAATGCTTCGCGATCCGAAGAAGGCCTTTGATCGCAGCCGGACTGAGGCGCGTGCGGTTCTCGGTTCCTGACAGATCGACTGCTGTATCCCACGAGAAACCAACAACGGCCTGCTGAATAGTGGCCATAAGCATTCTCCAATTATGATTAAATATTACTCCACAAATGATAAGACGGCAAGAGATTTCTAAATTATTCCATAATATCCCTTATTTTCAATCGATTAGGCCGAAGTTCCAAATAGGTTCGGACAGTATTCTGCTGATTCGCTGAGAGATAGTTCAAAATTCAGCTTCCATCTACTGGCAACAAATTCAGCAACTCACAGGCCTTTGCCTGCAGTGGTGTTGGCGGCGGCACCTGCTGAAACGTGGGACCAGACTTATCCGTGTTCAAGCTGTAGGTCACACGCGCGCGGCTGGCTAAGTTCGAGAGCAGAGTGGCGAAGCTCGGTACCGGTAATCCGTCTGTCGTCTGATGGGTAAGTTTTTTGGCTGTTGCCGATTCCGAGCTGCTGGGAGGTAGAACCGGATCTCGTCGTTGCCGCTGTTGGGGAAGTTCCTCGTCCTCAAACAGCAGCGGTGCCCACACTCGTCGCAGATGCCACTCCACGTAATAGGCCAGCATGCATAGGAAAATATGCGCCGGCACTCGCTCTTCGGTACGATGTCGAATCGGGCGAATTAACAGATCCAGGCTTTTCAAACTGCGGAA
>JBEKUD010000058.1:0-28438 GCA_049515395.1 Candidatus Sulfotelmatobacter sp.
CTCCATCATAGCCTCACACCCTTAGGCAACTACCTGCGTCGAATGAAAGCCATGCTGGACCCCGAAGCTGCCACCATGGCAACCGCCCACAAGATCGCAGTGATCTTTTACACCATGGTCAACCAAGTCGAGTATGACGAGACCATCTGGGACGCCAGGGACGCCCAGAGGGAAAAAAGATTGGAAGCAAAACTCAAACGGCAAGCCAAACAACTGGGCTACGAACTTGTTCCCATCGAACCCGAGGCTGCATAACAAACCGGCTCAGCGCGCCCCGGGAGTTCCTTGGAAGCCTTGCCGACTGCCTGACCTACTTTGCCCTTTGCTGACTTCTGCGACACGGTCGAGATGAATCTCTTTCTCTCCAACCAACGATTTCGTGACATGCCGCAGATCTCCCGAGGTAAGTCCGACCGCCTTCGACGCACAACCGCCTGATCTACCACCAGTGCGCTTGATGGATATGGGCTTCGCAATCATTGGCTCGCTCGCCCGCCACCGTAGGCCTCCTATCCGGTTCTTGTTCATCGGCTCGCGTCTTTGCTCCGCGCTTCTTTCCCCGCCTCGCGGCGAGTGTTATTTCACCCTTGCGCCTCGCTAACCCTTCACCCCCATCAGGTTGTAGGACTTGCACCTCCTGGTAGCTGTCGAACTTGCTCGGCACACCAAAGAAGAAGGGCGGCCAATGGCTGGCCGCCCTGTCAAGAAGTGCTCGTTGCTTTTATCTGTGTCCTGCGGTAGCGGCTCCGCCTCCAGACGTATGTCCCGCCGGGCCCCCGCTCGCATGACTGATTTCGCCGAAACCAGGCCCGGAACGTTCCGCACCGTACCTGTAGCCGCCGGTGCGTGAAGAAGTCGCGGAAAATTGTGGTGCCGGATGCAGTTCCACCGATCCCGCCTTTACCACCTGCGAGTGCAATTGGCGCAGGTTGCTCACCGACCCTCGGGGAATTCCAAGCCCCGCTGATCCATTGCTCACCACCACCCGTGATGTTGCAGAAGAGGAGAGCATTGGCCCGCCCTTACCCACGATAACCGTATTCACCGTGCCGGTTGGCGCAACCGGCGGATGGAATCCCGCCGCCGCCCCCACATAGTGCAGGCCGCCATGCCATGCACTAAAGTTGCCCGGCTGCCAACCCCATCCAAATCCTGGCGCATACACCCAGTTGCCGTAATAGTACGGCATCCAGCCCCATGGATACGCCGAAGCCCACATCATTCCCATGCCCGGATAAAATGACCACGCTCCATCCATGTAGGGATTCCAGCCCGCACCCGCGAAATAGGGTTGCCACAGCATTCCGTAACCAGGCAGGTTGGAATAGCCCCCGTAATAACTCAGATCGCTGGAGCCGTAGCCGAGCGGAGTGGAGTTGTTCTTGGCGTACTCGTCGTGATAGGAGGCCGATTGCTTGTCCCAATCGTCAAAGGGATCTTCCTGCACATTTCTCGCAACCGTCGCTTCACCGTTGTTGTCCGCGTCGAAGGCGACCATTTTCTTTTTAGGTACCTTCACCGTGGCAGACGGTCCCATCACATCCAGATCGCTCTTGAAACTCGCAACCTCCGCAACGCTGGGAGAGGCTGCAACCCGAAAATGTGCCGCCTGAGCGAGCACAACCTTTTCCTGCGAAAACTCGAGCGCGAAAGTATCGCCGCTCTTCCCCAGCCAGTTCACATACGCGCGACCCTCTACCAGGTTCACTGCGGAATTCCGCTTGCCAGCATCGCTCAATCCCAGCATGCTGAACTCGACCGTGGTGTTGGGAGTGAGTCGCAGGGTGCTGCCATCCTCGAACTCAATCTCGGCTCGACCTCTTTCCAGTGTTCGCAGTTTTGTCCCTTGCGTAACGGGAAGATTGAGAAATGCGTTCTCAAACCCCAGCCCCGTATTCTTGTCAATCTGCACCCCACCCTGAACATCGCTCAAACGAACGATGCGGGCTTGCGAATCAGCCGCAGCCGGCAACGCCAGCAGCGCGCAGGCCAACGCTGTGAATACGATCGGTTGAAATCGTGGCTTGTACATAGGAGCCTCCGAATCGTCGATGCTTCTCGGCCCATTAGAACACGTCCCCGGCTCGAACGTTACATACAATTTTTGCCCGGGTCGTCAACGCCCGGGCAGCGTGGTACTCGCCATTTGCATCAATTCCTTTGCCCTGGCCCGGGCCACCTTCATCACCGAGGTATCATCCAGGATCTCCTGCAGAACCGGCGCCACTCCCTGGATCTCACTCAGTTCATTATTTTTGGCCTGTTCTTCCATACGCTTCAGCTCATCGTCCAGGGCCAACTTCTGATAGCGGTGGTAATAATCGAGCCGGCGTCCGTAGTCGAGTGTCCCCGCCATGTTCTGGAAAAGTGCCGTCAATTGCCGCACCGGGTCGAGATTCGAAAAGTTATATCGCGCGGTAGTGGATCGCTGCCCGTCCTGATAGGTCAGCTCCTTTTCTCCCGTGAGCGCCAGCTTGCGATTGCCCGAGTCAATCTTCCCCGAGAAAAACTTCGCCTGTTTTGTCCACTCGAAAATGCGCTCGCGCGTTCTGGCTGTCACCTCGAATTCCGTCCGGTAGGTCCGCGGCTCGGAATCTTCGTCGGCCTTTACTGTGCACTCATAGGTCGTGTGGCCACTCTCATCCACTGCAATGGAGTAGTGCGTCGGATCAGACTGTGGAAAGTCCAGCGTGAAGGTAACCGTGGCAGCTGAAGCCGAATTGCCGCTCGGTGTGGCTTGTCCCGTCAACACGCCAGTCGCTAGCGCAAAGGGCAGGAACAGGATTCCAGCCTGACGACATTGATTCATGAAGTGAACCCGCAGGGCGTGAATCCGAATAGCGTAAATCAGGGAACCCAGTGTCGTCATCGTGCCGCAGCCCTCTGCCGGTAGGCCGTTGCGGCAGTATGCAGATGGCAAATCGCAATCGCCAGCGCGTCCGACGCATCCATCGGCTCAGGAGGTTCCGCCAAACCGAGCAACCTCGTCACCATGCGCTGCACCTGCTGCTTCTCCGCCCGCCCGTATCCCACCACCGACGACTTGATGGTCAGTGGTGAATACTCCGACACTTCCAATCCAGCCGCGGCTGCGGCGAGCATCGCCACTCCTCGCACCTGCCCCAACTGCAGCGCCGACTTCACATTGAGCGCGTAGAAAATGCCCTCGATCGCCACCTCATCCGGGCGGTGTTCCACAATGAGCGCCTCCAGACCGTCATAAATCCTAGACAATCTCCGGGCCAGGGGCTCAAGCGCCGATAGTTTGATCGCTCCACACGTCAGGCACACCAACCCTCCGCCGGATTCCATCTCGACGACCCCGTACCCGGTATACGCCCCGCCGCAGTCGATGCCCAGAACTCGCATGTGACTGCAGTCTATCGCGGAAACGGCGCGGATACTAACCGATCGAACCTTTCCGGCCACCTGAAAATCACGCTTGTAATAGCGCGTTCCGGGTTGCTGCCGTAACCCGGTAACCACTTTCTTTGCTGCGAACAAAACTACGTTTCATTTAATCTCCGTTCTTTATGCCCAATCGTCTTGTTCCAAGGTCCGTCACGGGGAAAAGCTAGTGCCACAGACTGATAGTTTCAAGCCCACCCGCGTGTTCACGGGGCTGGCGGCTGGCCTGCTGTTCGCGATCTGAACCCTCCAGCCCAGCGCCCAGACCGCGCCCGGCTCCCGCGCCACTCGATCGTTCAGCGTCGGCTAGGACAAGGCGCATGAGGTCACGGTGAATGGGACGGTTCAGGAGGTGGTCTCCAAACACGTCGCCGGAAGCCCCGCCGGCATGCACATTCTGGTGGCCAATTCGAAGAGCATCGTTGATGCCCACCTCGGCCCATTCTTGACCAAGGGCACACAGGAAGCCCTGCATACCGAAACCCCGGTCGAGATCGTCGGAGCCGTGGAAACCATCCACGGAAAAGAGTACCTGTTGGCCCCTCAACTGATTCTTGGTGGACGTACCGTCACAGTACGCAGTGAAAAGGGATTCCTGGTCCGTGCATACTCGCCGCGCGTTGCGCATTCCAAGCCGCGTATCGGCCCAGGCTCCGATGGCACTTGTAACGCCGGGACTGGTTCTGGCCAGGAGGTGCTGGACGTCACCCTGATTTCAAATACGAAAGGTTTGCCTACCGAATACGATAGTTGGGCAACCTCTAACGGAACCTTGGATCTACAGTCAGCCAGCCTCGAGACGTCCTCAGGCGGATATGCCTTCTTCCTCAATTTGGATCAGCAACCCCTCGCCATTGGAGGCGTCGTGAATGTTGACAGCTCCGGCGGAGCGGGCGGCATCTCGGGCGCCGGCAGCGTTTTCGACATAAACGACCTCGGCACTTCTTATGTCCATCAATTGCTCAATCGCCGAGCATTGTGTCCGCTCCGGACCAATTCGGGCTCGTGACCTTCAACCTTTACTCCACGGGGGCTTTCCAGAATTCGAATGGCGAGCCTGGGATCTCCCTGATCGGCTACATGGTCGATAACAGTCACATTCGGTTGGTGGAGAATCAGAACGTCGACTATCTCGGACTCCCCATGGGTGGAACTGCCCTCGGTCAAACTGGAACTGGAACCTTCAGGACCAGTTCCCTATCCGGATCCAGTGATGTAATCAGCACGCCTGGCGTTGATTTCAATGGGACAGTCCAAGTCGCCGGCCTGCTCACCTTCAACGCGGACGGCAGCGTAAGCGGTAATCTCAGCCTCAATGACTTCGCGGTGCAGACTCGCCAGGGCGGCAGCACTCTCGCCGCTGAGGTGGGAAGCGCAACTTGCGCGTCAGGAACGGCGGTGACGCCCCGCTACACCATCGACGCGTCCGGTATCGTCGGTGACGGCGGTACGGGCCGGGTGACCATCACAAACATCACCACTGCTCCTAATTTCAACTACAACCTACAGCTCTATCTGGATGGGACGGCAACGCGTTTGTGCTTTCGCTGGACAACTCCGATGTACTCGCTGGCTTGTCCTGCAAGCAGACCGCTGGAGCGGGGACACTCAATGCGGGCTCCTTCAGTGGCGCATATGCCACGAGCGCTACCGGGGTAAGCGTTTCATCGAAATTCGCGTTCGACGCCTGTCGACCCGGTTGCGGCTGACGGAGTCGGAGCATTCACGGGGGACGTTGATCTGAACTGGATCGTAAGCCGTAGTCCCGGTCCAATATCCGCGGATGAGCCTGTGTCCGGTACCTTCGCTACGTCCTCAACCGCCGGCGTCTTAACCGGAAGTATTACCGGCCTGGATGTTACAACCTGCCAGGTGTATCAACCGAGCGCCAACGTGACATCTTGCACCGCCGACACTCTCATCTACTACTTCGTGGACCCAACCAAAGCGGTGGCCCTCGAGAACGATATCAACCAGCTAACCCGCGGATTCTTCCAGCTGCAACAGTAGCGAGGAGAACCCGACAGCAACTTACTCTCTACCCAGCGCACTTCGGTGCGCCACATTTTTGCCCGTTTCAGCCTGGAGTCGCAGCCGAGCAATTTCGCGCGGGAGCGGCGCAGCTCTTCAGCGCTGGTAGCACACTACATCGAGGGCTTTAGCCTTGCGGACCTCAACAACACTTCGGCCGACGCATTTTAGCCTCTTCGAACTCGCGCCGAAAGGCCGCATACGATTCGATCGAAGAAACCAGCCCCGAGCGATGTAGAAAACGCGCATACGCCGCCTCATCAAAAATCTCCCGCAAGGTTGCCAGCAACGTGCCGGGCATCTTCCCCACCATCTCACCAAGAGCCTCGAGCGAGTTTTTCATCCCTGCTCCTCGGCAAACCGCGTCCGCACAAACGGCGATTCCTTCACGCGCGCTTCTCTGGCCCCACTGAGAATTCCCATCCACTGCCTCGCTGATTCCACCAGCACCAGGGTCACCATCACCACCAGAATTCCTGTCACCGCGGCATCCAGCCGGTTATTGAAAATCACCCGTGCCGTTGTGCCCGTCATTGGAGTTGAACCTGCGGCAAGTACTCGCGCCTGCGCCAGAAATCCCACGCGCGGATTCGGATCGAACAACTTGTGCCACGATGAGGTGAAGGTTACCGCGACCAGCCAGGCCAGAGGGACCAAGGTCACCGCTGCGTACTTTGCGCGATGCATTTTGATGATGATAGTCGTAGCCACGCACAGCGCCACAGTCGCCAAGAGTTGATTCGAAATTCCAAACAAGGGCCACAAAGAATTAATTCCGCCCAGAGGATCTTTCACTCCCTGCCATAAAAAATATCCCCAGGCTCCCACGATCAGCGCACTGGTCGCGAGTATCGACGGATACCAGCTTGTTCGTCCCAAAGGCTTATAGACGTGCCCGAGAGCGTCCTGCAGCATAAAGCGCGCCACCCGCGTGCCCGCATCGAGGATGGTCAATATGAATAGCGCCTCGAACATAATGGCGAAGTGGTACCACAGAGCCATCAATCGGTCGCCACCCAAACTGTGCGAGAAAATATGCGCCATGCCGACGGCAAAGGCAGGCGCGCCGCCCGTGCGGTTGTAAAGAGTCTGCTCCCCCACGGCATGCGCCAGCGCCTGCATATCGGCTGCCGTTACGAAGAAACCCCAACTGGAAATGGTTGCAGCGGCTGTGGCCGGCGCCTGGCCCACAATGCCCGCCGGACTATTGATCGCGAAATAGACTCCCGGTTGCATAACGCATGCCGCAATAATCGCCATGACCGCCACCGCCGATTCGGCCATCATCGCGCCATAGCCGACCATCCGCGTCTCCGTCTCCCGCGCAATCAACTTCGGAGTCGTTCCGCTGGAAATCAGCGCGTGGAATCCGCTGATCGCTCCGCAGGCGATCGTAATGAAAGCAAAGGGAAATATTTTTCCCGCGAACACTGGTCCCGAGCCATCGACAAACCGCGTCAAAGCCGGCATGTGCAGTGTGGGATGCAGCGCCACAATTCCTACCGCCAGCAGCGCAATCGTTCCCAGCTTCACGAACGTGCTGAGATAATCGCGCGGCGCCAACAGCAGCCACACCGGCAAAGCCGAGGCGGCAAAACCATACACCATGACCAGAATCGCCAGAGAAGGCGCGCTGAAGGTGAACAGCTTCGCCATTGCTTCATTCTGTGAGATGTACTGTCCTCCCCAGATCGCCGCCAACACTAAAACAAATCCCACGGCCGATACTTCCAACACTTTTCCCGGGCGAATCCGTCGGAGATAGACACCCATCAATAGTGCGATCGGCATCGTCATCGCAATCGTGAACGTTCCCCATGGACTCGCCTTCAGCGCGTTCACCACGATCAGCGCGGCCACCCCTAATAGAATAATCAGGATCGAGATGACTGCCACATAAGCCACGAATCCGCCGACGCGGCCAATTTCGCCCTTCGCCATCTCGGTGAGAGACTTCCCATCGCGCCGCACCGAGAACAGCAGGATTACGAAATCCTGAACGCAGCCGGCAAACACCGCTCCGGCGAGAACCCACATGGTCCCAGGCAAATAACCGAATTGCGCCGCCAGCACCGGCCCCACCAGCGGACCGGGCCCGGCAATCGCCGCGAAGTGATGCCCAAACACCACCCATTTATTGGTGACCAGAAAGTCGCGGCCGTTTTCCAGGCGCTCGGCAGGAGTTGCCCGCAAACCATCGAGCGCTAGAACCTTCGTCGCGATGAATTTGCTGTAAAAACGGTAGCCGAGCGCGTAGCAGCAGGTCGCCGCTACTACCAACCACAGAGCATTGATCGGCTCGCCGCGATGCAGTGCGATCACACCCACACCCATGGCTCCGAGCGCCGCAACTGTTACCCATCCTAAAATTGCAAGCGCCTTACTCATGCTTCGATCCGTTCATGCGTGAGGTCCGTTCGTGGGGAAGATCCGTTCATGCTTTGGATCCGTCTTAGGTTCACTCGGTTTCATGCTCTCCGTGAGCATTGTGCCGAAACCGGGGCGGCGACGCAACTCAGCAAACAGGGCACAGATTCTTCGGTCCGTGGTCCATGTTCCTTGGTGTGTTCGCCCTTTCGCAATTCGCTTTATTCTTTCGGCGGCTGCAGGATAATAGGATAATGGCGTTTGCTTTCGTCGAAGAACGTTGGCTTCCGAAGTCTGTCCTCTGTCTGCGCGACTACAACGTCAATAAATTTCTGCGCGATCTGATTGCCGGCATCACCGTAGGCCTGGTGGCTCTGCCTCTGGCCATGGCGTTTGCCATCGCCTCAGGGCTCACGCCACAGGCCGGTATCTACTGCGCCATCGTCACCGGCTTTCTCATCTCCGCCCTGGGCGGCTCTAGAACGCAAATCGGTGGACCCACCGGCGCCTTCGTAGTGGTCATCTCCGGCATCGTTGCACTTCACGGCATCGACGGCCTCTTCATGTGCACGGTGATGGCGGGCGTCATCCTCATGGTTATGGGACTCGCCGGCATGGGAACGGCCGTAAAGTTCATTCCGCGTCCCGTCGTCATCGGCTTCACCAACGGCATCGCCATCCTCATTGCCAGTACCCAGGTAAAAGATTTTTTTGGTCTGCAACTCGCCAAAGTTCCAGGCATCTTCTGGCTGCGCGTGGAGGCTCTGTCGGGCAACTTCCATACGCTTTCCTATACCGCAACCGGACTGGCCGCAGGCACGGTGGCCACAATAATCCTGTGCCGCGCGCTTTCCAATCGCATCCCTGGCGCGATTGTGGCCTTCCTCCTCGGCACCGCAGCCGTAGTGCTGTTTAAGCTGCCCGTAGAAACCATCGGCTCACGTTTCGGCGGAATTCCTGGCGGATTACCTCACTTCGTAATTCCCCGTTTTCGCACGGACCTGATCCACGGATTGCTTGGTCCAGCCTTTACAGTTGCGATGCTTGGGGCAATCGAATCGCTGATGTCGGCCGTAGTTTCTGACCGCATGAGCAACGATCACCATAACCCGAACGTGGAACTATTCGGGCAAGGCGTGGCCAATGTAATCTCGCCAATGTTTGGTGGACTTCCCGCCACCGGCGCTATCGCCCGAACCGCAACCAACATTCGTTCCGGCGCTCAGTCTCCAGTCGCCGGCATGATTCACGCTCTCACGCTGCTCTGCATTTTGATGTTCGCCGCTCCGCTGGTGGGCCACGTGCCTCTCGCCGTTCTATCTGGAATCCTGATGGTTGTCGCCTACAACATGGGCGAGTGGCGCGAGATCCCGCAATTGCTGAAGCTCACCAAGACCGACATCAGCATCTGGCTCGTCACCTTTGCTCTTACCGTTTTCGCCGACCTCACCGTCGCCGTCGAAGCGGGCATGATTCTCGCTGCCCTGCTTTTCATCGGTCGCGTCGCCGCGACCACCACGGTCTCCCAGGTCACCGATGAATATGTGGAAGACGGGCGTATGCACATCCTACAAGATAAGGATATTCCTTACTACGTCACGATCTTCCGCATCCACGGACCGTTCCTGTTTGGCGCCACCGACAAGCTCTCCGTCGTCACCGAGGATCTGCACACGCTACCGCCCGTCGTCATTCTGCGCCTTCGCAATATGACCGCGCTGGATGCGACCGGACTGTTCGCTATTGAGGAAGTTGCCCGCGAACTGCAAGCATCGAACCGGGTGTTGATTCTTTGCGGCGCGCGCGAGCAACCCGCCAGCCTGATCCATCAGGCGGAATTCGAAGAGGTGGTTGGAGCGGAAAACATTTGCGACAATGTGCAAGAAGCGATCCGGAGGGCTGCCGAAGTTCACGACCAACTGGAAGCGGCTGCCATCGGGCTCAAGCGCTAGGCCAATTCCGGCGCTTCAGTTCACCCTATCAGTTCCAACCCCTTGCCGCTATAATGTTGCGATTTCGCGGGCTGCTGTAAGCCGGACGGGAGGCCGTTGCGACTAGCGCTTGAAACCCGGGAGGTTGGACGCGTCACCATCGTGCACTGCAATGGGAGGATTGTCGCTGGAGGCGAGAGCGAATCTCTGCGCGCGCACATCACCTGGTTATTGCGCGATCGGCGCTCGATCGTCCTCCATCTGGGGGAAGTGGGCTTTATCGACAGCAGCGGCCTGGGAACGATCGTGCGCACTCTGACCAGCACTCGTCAGGCGCGCGGGGATCTGAAGCTGTGCAACGTACCAGATCACGTGCGCAGAGTTCTGGAGCTCTCGCACCTGACAAGCCTTTTCGACACGCATGAATCCGAGGAAAAGGCGGTCGCAGCCTTTTACAAGCCTGGAGCACGAGCCGAAACTCCTGCGCTCACCGGCCGCAGTATTCTCTGCCTGGACAGCAATGCCGATGTGCTTGCTTACTTGCGTGAACTTTTGCGCCGCGCCGGATACGACGTACACACCAGCAGCCACCTGCGTGACGCTTTAATCCTGATGCGCGTCACGCGCTTCGATCTTTTGCTGACAGGACCCGACGTGACGGCGTCTCCGGCCGCGCAACAAGCCTTCCAGGTTGCATGCGCGAACCTTCCCGTGGTCGAACTGGGAAGCGATTTTTCCACTCGCGATGCCGGGGAAGCTTGTGCTGGCCTGCTGGAAAAAATGAAAGCGAAGTTGAACGCAAAATTGTAGATTGCTGAATCCGATCTCTGCTCGAGCTTCTAAATCACGTCTACGGGCCGCGTGACCAAACACTTGTTGGTCAGAATCCGACCGCTTTGGTGATAATCTATATTCTTCCAAGAAACTGCAACCGCTGGATCCTCGCTTGGGCTGTTGCAGAACGCAGTCCGCGTCTGGGGTTAAGAATTCATTTCAACTCTTAAGGGAGTAGACCATGAAGATTGGCATGTTAACCGGTGGAGGCGACTGCCCTGGCTTGAATGCCGTGATTCGCGCCGTGGTGCGCAAGGGCATCTTCACTTATGGTGACGAATTCGTGGGTTTTCTGGAAGGCTGGCGCGGCCTGGTTGACAACAATAGCATGACTCTCGATCTTGAGGCGGTAGGAGGAATTTTGCCTCGGGGAGGAACCATTCTGCGTACGTCACGCACGAATCCTTCGAAGCGCGCTGACGGTCTCGACCGCTGTATGGCCGCGCTGGAGAAGAACAAGATAGAGGCTCTGGTCGCGATCGGCGGGGATGACACTCTTTCTGTCGCGCAGAAACTCCATGCGCGCGGCGCGAAGGTGGTTGGGGTTCCTAAGACGATCGACAACGATCTGGGTGGAACCGATTACACTTTTGGCTTCGACACCGCATGCAACATCGTATGCGAGGCCCTGGACCGGGTGCACACCACCGCGGAAGCTCATAACCGCGTCATGGTAGTGGAGGTGATGGGCCGCGACGCAGGATGGATCGCTCTTTACAGCGGTATTGCGGGAGGCGCCGACGTCATCCTCATCCCCGAGCGACCCTTTGACGTCGATAAGGTCGCGGACTCGATCCGCCAGCGCCATGAGCGCGGACTTTATTTTTCCATCATTGTGGTGGCTGAAGGAGCAAAGTTCTCCTGCGCCGAACCTAGTCAGGGAGCGCCCGTTCTGCAAGAGATGGGTAAGGATGAGTTTGGCCACGTGAAACTGGGAGGCATCGCCAACATCCTCGCCCGCGAGATTGAAAAGCGCACGGGCTTCGAAACTCGCGCCGTGGTTCTCGGACACATCCAGCGTGGTGGATCGCCCAGTGCGTTCGATCGAGTGCTCGCCACCCGTTACGGCCTGGGCGCGATCGATATGGTGCACCGCAGTGAATTCGGATGTATGGCCGCCCTGCGTTCGAACAAGATCGTCTCCATTCCGCTGCTCGAGGCCATTTCGCGAAACCGCGTCGTCGACGATGAAATGATTCAGATTGTCGACGGATTGTTTGAGAGAGCTGCCGACAAACAAGCTGTGTGAATTATTTTGGACAAGTTTCATATGAAATGTCTTTGATACGCTACCCTTGCGCGCCGCAATACGCTTAACGTTAGCGAGCCGGCAGGTGCTTGGCTCGATCACGATGCAGAACCTATATTTTCGGGTCGCTCCGTTCTTGCTGGTGCTAATGGAAGCCCTCCTGCTGGCGGCCGCGACGGCACTGATTTTATTTTCCTCTCGCAGTGCATCCCGCCCCGATGTGCCAACCGTTTTCCTTTGGATCGAAAACGCTGGTGTGCGCCTGGCACGACACAAGCGCCTGTGCGTGTTGCTCGTCGGTCTCTGCGTGATCGGGCTTCGACTCGCACTTATACCAGTCCTCGGCATTCCCCAGCCCGCAAATCACGATGAGTTCAGTTACCTGCTGGCGGCCGACACTTTCGCTCACGGTAAGCTCACCAATCCCACTCATCCCCTGTGGATCCACTTCGAAAGTTTCCACATCATTCAAAAACCCACGTACATGTCGATGTATCCCCCGGTACAAGGCTTCGTCCTTGCCGCGGGGCAACTTTTGGGACACCCCTGGATCGGTCAAGTTCTTGCAACTGCCCTCATGTGCTCTGCCTTGTGCTGGATGCTACAAGGATGGGTGCCTCCGCCGTGGGCTCTGTTGGGAGCAGCGATGGCTGTGCTCCGGCTGGGTATACTCAGCTACTGGATAAATGGCTACTGGTCGGGGTCGATTGTAGCGCTTGGCGGCGGGCTGGTTTTGGGAGCGTGGCCGCGTCTGCGCAAATCTCTTCGCGCGCGCGATGCTTTGCTCATGGGTCTGGGCCTCGTGATTCTAGCCAACAGCCGCCCCTATGAAGGACTCATCTTCGCTGTGCCAATCGCCTTCGCGATGCTTTTCTGGCTTCTGAGCACAGATCGCTCAGCGTTCAAACGGTCACTTCCGCGAGTGATTGTTCCAATTCTTCTGTGCTTGCTCGCGGGCTCGCTAGCTACCGCCTGCTACAATTCCCGCGTAACCGGCAATCCGTTTCGGATGGCTTACCAGGCGAATGCCGACACTTACGCCGCGGCTCCGCTGTTCCACTGGCAGAAACCCCGTCCTGAGGTTTCCTATCACCACAAGGTTGTGCGCGATTTTTATGAGTGGGAAATCAAAGTCTTCGAGAGCAATCGCACATTCACTGGTTATCTAAGCCACGCTGCGGAAAGATTCTTTTCCTGTTGGCGTTTTTATCTGGGACCGCTCCTGACCTTTCCCCTGCTGGCGGTTCTTCCGGTCGTTCGCCAGCGCGGAATGTGTCTTCCCCTTCTGCTGTGCGTCGCCGTCGCCGTTGGGATTGCGTTTGAAACCTGGACTCTTCCTCACTATTTCGCGCCTGCCGCCGGAGCCCTTTATCTGCTTGTGGCTCAAGGCATGCGGCAATTGCGGTACTGGTCTCCGGCAGGACGTCCGCTAGGTCGAGCCCTGGTTCGCGCGATACCCGTACTGGCGTGCGCTATGATCCTTCTGCGCGTAACGGGTGCGGCGTTTCACATCCCTATCGAATCCAGCTGGCCGCGGGGAAATCTGGAAAGGGCGATGATTGTGCGTCGGCTTTCATCCCTTCCGGGGCCGCAGCTCGTAATCGTGGACTACGGTCCGCTTCACAATCTGGACCGCGAATGGGTTTACAACGATGCGGACATTGACGCGGCAAAAGTGGTGTGGGCGCGCGACATGGGAAACGATAAGAATCAGGAATTGTTGAGCTACTTCAAGAATCGCCACCTTTGGCGGGTGAATGCCGACGCCTCTCCGCCCCGGCTGGAATCGTACGAGGCTTTGCGCTAGATGAAAATCCGGATATGGCTCGTGCTGAGCGTTCTGGTTAGCGCCATCACATGGCTCTATGCCGTAAGAATTCTTGGCCCGTGGGATCAACACATGGGAGAGGTGAAGGACGGAATCAAGGCGCAGATGGGCGATCTCTATCCCCGTTGGGTGGGGACGCGTGAACTTCTGCTGCACGGCCTTAACCCGTACGGGGCGGAGGTCACTCACGAGATCCAGATGGCCTTCTACGGGCACATTGTCACGCAGGATTATCGCGAACCAAGGCGCAGGATTGTCGACCAACAGCGCTTTGCCTATCCTGTCTACGTCATCTTCCTGATGGCTCCAACCATATACTTCGACTTCGCTAAGGTGCACCGTTGGGCTCCGATGGTTCTGGGTTTGTTGGCCGCCCTCTGCGTGCCGATCTCCCTGGATTTCTTGCGTTGGCGCCCGCCCTGGGCAAAACTGTTGGCGATCACATTATTTACCGTCAGCAGCCCGCAGATCGCACAGGGGCTGGAACATCAGCAACTCGCGATACTCGTTGGATTCCTGTCCATTGCAGCCGCATGGTGTGTCCGCAGAAACTATCTGGCGACCGCGGGCACGCTCCTCGCCTGTTCCACCCTCAAACCTCAGATGGCAGTTTTCCCTTTATGTTTTTTCTTCTTCTGGATCATCGGGGACTGGCGCAAGCGATGGAAGCTCTTCGCGAGTTTTGTCGCGACACTTGCAATTCTGATCGGTGCTGGCGAATGGATTCTTCCAGGATGGATCGGCTTATTCCTTGAGGGTACCGCAGCCTATCAAAAATATTTCCCGACAACATCCGTGCTTCGCATGGCTCTGGGAGATACGATTGGACACGTCTTGGGCGGTATCATCGTCCTCACATTCCTGCTTTTTGCGTGGCGCCACCGAAGGGCGGGAGCTGATTCGCGGGAGTTTGCCCACCTTTTTGCCGCCTTTCTCATGGGCGCCTTACTAGCATTCCCACTGTTAACGCCATTCAATCAAGTGATGTTAATTCTTCCCGTTGTACTCCTGTTAAAAGACTGGAACCTTCTGTCGCGTTTCTCCCGCGTCGTTTTTATAGCGAGCGTGAGCTGGCCATGGATTATTTCCCTGGTGCTGCTCCTTGTTCGGCCGCGATTGGATTCTCCGAATCAGCTACCGTTGCTGCCTTCATTTCTGGTTCTGTTTTTTCCAATTCTTCTGCCTCTGTTGCTGATGACAAGACGCGGGGCAGCGCAGGTTGCACTCACAGATTTGCAATCCTCATGAATAGGAAATTGGCTGTTCCGCGCAGAATCACGACTTCCGCAACAGGAACCGCGTGGCTCACGTCCCGCCGTCTGCGCGCTCACGGGATCATTCTCGCCGTGTGTCTCTGGTCAGGGTACCTATGGAACATGGCCGTGCCCGGGGCGCTCGATCGCGTTGGCAATCTCAAAGGGACTGACTTTCTTCATTTCTATACTCTCGGCTCGTTAGCCCTTGCTCACCGAGGCGCTGATCTTTACAACTCGCAGGCGCAATCGGAGCTTGCGGCGCAGCGCATTCCCACAGCCGCCGGCATCCAATATTTGCCAGTTAATCCGCCGCAAGTTTCACTCCTGTTCGCGCCCTTCGCTCTAATCCCGTATTCCTGGGCCCTGCTGCTCTGGCTCACGCTCAGCGCGCTCCTCTACGGCTTGTGCTGTTACGCCGTATGGCGCGTGTGCAAGAACCTACACAATCACAAGCGCACTGTCCTGATTCTCGCATTTGCCTCCCCCGCCTTCTGGCACCTCATCGCCTGGGGACAAACCTCCGCACAGGCTCTTGTCTGTTTCACGCTCGCCTTCTTTGCCCTGCGCAGTCAGCGTGATTTCCTCGCTGGTCTGGCTCTCGGATGCCTCATCTTCAAGCCCCAACTAGGCCTGGCCGCCGCCATCCT
Organism: Candidatus Sulfotelmatobacter sp.; assembly: GCA_049515395.1. GTDB lineage: Bacteria > Acidobacteriota > Terriglobia > Terriglobales > Acidobacteriaceae > Sulfotelmatobacter. The sequence goes on from JBEKUD010000058.1 coordinate 15,552, forward strand.
CTTCCTGTTCACTCTTCGTTGGAAGGTAATCGTCGGCGCGCTTCTCTCTGCTTCCGCCGAGTTGATCGCGGTCCTGCTTTATTACGGTTCCGGTTCACTTCAGGAATGGATGCGGCTACTCGTTCAGGTTCCTCGAGTACTGGCTCTGCTTGAACCGAGGGAATACCAGACCCACTCCCTGCGCACCTTCTGGACCATGCTCATCCCGTGGCCTCCAGTTTCATTCGCCCTCTATGCACTTAGCGCAGTTTTGATTTGCGCTCTGACGATCGACTGCTGGCGCAGGCCCACCGCTTTTTCTTTGCGCTATTCTGTTCTGCTTTTCGCCACCGTTCTTCTGGCTCCGCATCTCACGGTCTACGATCTCGTGATCCTCGCTCCCGCCTTCTTGCTGCTTTCCGACTGGCTGGTTGCTCAGGTTGACGACTCCACCGATCGATATTTCAAAGTTCTTCTATACCTGGCATTCATACTCCCGCTGTTCGGACCGCTTGCACGCTGGACGCACCTGCAGCTTTCTGTACCCGTGATGGCGGCCCTTTTGTATGAGATATGGCGTAACGAGATAAGAACCGCGGCAGGAAACTAACTTCTTTTCATGCAGTCTGACAACAATCTACCTCCCGAACAAAAATCGCAGAGCTTCGGGAAACCGCGCCGCCCAAGCTGATTCTGTGTGCCGCGCTCCGTCTGCGATCACCATCCGTAACCGTTGTTCACTCAGCACCGCGCGCCTCAGGATGGCGGCTAATTCTCGCACATCATCCACGACTTTGCGGCTGCGTTCGGGGCTCCCAGCTTCGGCAGTGCCTGCAGCCAGAAATATTTTTTCTGGCCAGATCCGCACCACGCGGCTCTCCCTGATCGCTTGCCGGTTTGACGCCCACAGCGACGGGCTTTCCAGCAGCAACCGGCCAATCGTTCCGGGCCGCACGATCGCCGTGTACAGTGCAATCAACGCACCCAGCGACGAGCCGCCCAATCCTGTATTCTCCGGTCCAGTTGCGATCCGGTAACTCTGCTCTACAAACGGCATCACTTCCTTCAACAAGAAATCCGGATAATAGCGTCCCTGCACCCGCAGCATCATAGGATGCATCGACCGATGGGGCATGTATTCTCGCAACCGGTCTTTCCCCGCATTATCTACCCCAACGATAATCATCGGAGGGACGGCGCCCTCGCGGATCAGCCGATCCGCCGTCTCGTCCACTCCCCATTCCACGCCGGTGAACGAAGAAGACGACTCAAAAAGGTTTTGACCGTCATTCAGATAAACCGCCGGATAGCGCTGGCCTGCGCTGCAGGCATCGTTGTAACCCGGAGGCAGCCAAACGCGCAGAAAGCGAGTGTTCTTGAAGATACGGCTGCGGAATTCGTGCAGACGCAGATCCCCTACCGCACCGCCAGCCTGAATTACTTCCACGAACGCTCTTGCGCCTTCCTGTTTTTTCTGGATTCTTCCCATCAGAAGAGTGCGAGATACCGTCGCTTCGCTACGCCCTCGCCTTCACCACTCCCGCCAGCAGCGTGATCAGCGCAATCAATGCCAGCGAACTTAAACATAGAATGCACCAGGTATCGAGTACGTAACCCTCGACATACGTTAGATAAAGGGCGAAAGCCAGCCCCCCCCCGGACGCCACCAGCAAACGCAACGGCGTCTCTGCCCGCGAACGATAGACCGTTGCCAGCAAGAAGAGAATTCCGTAACCCGCGATCCCAATCCCCGCTACCGGGATCCCCATCAGGATTGAATATTCACTGCGATTCACAATGTCGCAATTGAATCTCTCCCCAAAATCGCAGAACGCCGACGCCGATTTCGCGTAATGACGTTGCAGCGACACGGCTGACACCACCACCCCTGCCAGGGCCAGGACCGCGACCAAAACAAAAAGCGGCCGAATGCCTCTCGCAGGAGTTGTTTTGGACGCGGACGGCTGGTTGGGGGGTGCACTCACGGCAAAGCGCATCCCGTTTTATCGGAAAGCTCTTCCAGTGGAAAGACACCTTCTTTCGGCGGATTCGTCCCAAACTGCCAGCTCGGGAATAACTTCACTCCTGCCGCCTTGCACTCCGGAGCCAGTTCCCCTGAGCCTTTAATTGCACACTCCACATAAGGCACATATCGAAATGCTCTTCCGAACATCTCCTTTTGCTCGGCGCAATGCGGACACCAATACAAGCCATACATCTTGGTTTGCTTCGATGCCAGGCACTTGGCGAATCCATCGTAACGATGGTTCCTGTAATACCAGCCACCTGCCCAGGCCAGAACAAACAGGAACGCAATTCCACCATAGATCAACATCTTCCGCGACGCCACCTTCGCTTCCGTCTCCTGGGCCCGCTTCTGCTGCTGCTTTCGCCGCTGTTCAGACATGAGTTCCTTCCGATGCGATGCACTTTTTTTAAATCACGCGTTCAAGCCACAACCTTAAGCGCACTGGGCAGCACATCGATTTCTTCGCAATGCAGGCGCAGCACCTCACCATCCACCATCACATCGACTGCCTGGTTCAGATTGAATTGCACCCGCTGCACCGCTTTTCGCTCCGCCATCCGATGTTCAATGTGTGTGCCGTTGTAAAGTCCGGGCAGGTTCCGCATCAGCCCCATCCTGCCAATCGCGCCCCAGCGGACGTACTCAATCAGGCCGCTATTGACCTCCGCCTTGGGCGCAATCATCATCGTCCCGCCGGTAAATTTACTGTTGTTGAAGGTGAGAAAAAGACAGCGCCTTTTGTCGAATTCGGTTTCCCCATCCGCGCGCACTGGAAACGGACGCCTTCGCAATCGTGCCAGTGCAAGAAAAATCGAAATCACATATCCCAATTCTCCCTGTCCGCTAAAACGTCGTGCCCGCAGAGTTGCCACGTCGGCCGGAAATCCAACACTGAGCAGGTTGATGTAATGGATCACCCCCGTGCGGTGACGCAGTCGCAACACGTCGCAGCTTTGTGTTCTTTGGGCGATCAGCGATTCGATTGCATGCTCTACGCCGCGATCGCTGAAATCGCGCAGAAAGGAATTTCCCGTCCCCAGCGGCAGAAAACCGAGCGTGGGAGTCTCTCCCGCGCTTGCCTCCGGAAAAAGCCCGTTCACCACTTCATAGGACGTCCCGTCCCCGCCCACGGCGACAAACTTCCGTCTGCCCTTCGCGTAAGCCTCGCGCGCAATTTGCGTTGCTTCGCCGGCACTCCACGTCTCCGCCACCTCTACCGCAATTCCACTGCCTCTCAAGCGATTCAGGGCCGGACCCAGCATCTTGCGACTCCGCCCGCCTCCCGCCGCAGGATTCACAATGGCGAGATACGGCTCCGGCTCGCTCACAGCCCCACCACCGCTCCCCGCTCCGCCGTTTTTGCGATGTCTTCTGCCAGAGCTTGCCGCTTGATTTTCATCGACGCCGTCCGTGGAAAATCCTTCTCCCAGATCAGATATCCACTCACCCGCTTGAAATCCGTAAGCTGTCGATTTCGGTCTACGATCTCCTGCAGTAACACGCTGTCAAGGCGCTGGTTCGGCTCCAGTCGCACGGCGACGAACAGCATCTCCCGGCCCAGTTCTTTCTGCGGCCACACATAATTGGCGGCGAACACACAATACTCTTTCACCGGAAGTCCTTCGAAGACGTTTTCAATATCTTCGGGATAAATATTCTTCCCGCCTTCTGTGACGATCATGTTCTTCTTCCGCCCAAACAGCTGCAGATGTCCACTCTTATCAAACCGGCCTAAATCGCCCGTCAGGAGCCACCCGTCGACGATCGTTTCCAGCGTCAACTCCGCGTCGTCCAGGTAGCGCGACATCACGGTCTTGCTGCGCCCAGCAATTTCTCCAACTCCTTCATCATTCGGACTCAGCACCCGCAGTTCCACGCCGGGTAGAGGTTTCCCCACAGTATCCGCGCGAAATGGCTTCAGATCGTTCAGGGTCAGCGCGGTCCCCGCTTCCGTCAGGCCATATCCGTTCACCACCGGAATCCCCAGATCGTAAAAGAACTGCATGGTCGAAGGCTCCATAAATGCTCCGCCCGTGATCAGCGCGAGCAACTCTCCGCCAAATGCACGGTGCACCTGCCCAAGCAGAGCCCGGCTCACTTTCACATGGGCCTGTTTCCGTGTCAGCACCTTGTTGAGCCAAATCATTTGATTCAGAATCGTGCGTTTCCATGGAGGCAACTCGTCGAACTTGGCCCGCAGCCCGCGCTCCAGGTTCTTGACGATCATCGGTACCAGGGAAACGTATGTGATCCGGTAGCGCACAAATGCATCGCGCACAAATTCCGGGCGCAGCGTTCGCAGATGTACCACGCAGGCCCCACACACGAATGGGCCAATAAATCCCACCATGAAATCAATCGCGTGATTGGTCGGAAGAATGCTTAAATACCGAACGCCCGGCCAGAATGGATACCACGCCGTCAACGCCCGGCACTGCTCCAGATAGTTCTCATGCGTGAGCACGCATCCCTTGGGACGGCCGCCGGTACCCGACGAATATACGATGCAGGCCATATCTTCACGTTGACGCATCACAAAATCCGGCTTGCCCTTGCGCTTGAATTCTTCCCAGCGGAATGCGCCTGCCAGATCCGCACTCAGCGGGGCCTCCGTGACCAGTACGAGCTTCGTCTTGATGTTGTGGAACTCCGGCAACTCCGTGATCGCTCGCCACAGGTGATATTCCACCACCAGCACTTTCGCCTTGGAGTGCTCCAGCAATTGCAACTGCTCCGCCGCTGTAAGTTTGTAATCCAGAGGGACCAGCACGCCGCCGCTGTAGAAAACCGCGTACGCCGAAATCAGCCACTTCGACTGATTTGTCATCAGGATCGCTGCGCGGTCACCCGCATCGAAATCTGCATCCTCTAGAGCTCGCGTTAGAGGCAGGCTGATTTCTTTGAAATCGGAGTAGGTGAGTCGAAGCTTCTCGCGATCCCGGTCCGCCTCAATCAGGCAGGTCTCGCCCGAGAAACGCTCCAGCGCATCGCGCAACGCCGCGCCCAGACAACTGTACTTTTGGAGATCAAGCATTAAGAAGTTATTTCACCACAGAGGCACGGAGACCCAGAGAATACCATGTTAATGAGTTGATTACCTACCGAAGTGGATGACCAGATTGAAGATCGTTTCAGCGAGGCTTGCCCGGTCTGTCTCCGTGGCTCACTGTCTCCGTGGTCGGTTTGTCTACAGTCTGGCCTGAATTTTGCCCGCCAGCGCGCGGAAGTCGGAGACGCCTTGCAGTTCATAATCCGGAAGCTCCACCCGAAAATGATTTTCCAACTTGGTTAGTAGATCGAGTGTCTGCAAGCTGTCGATTCCCAGGCTCTTGAAGAAGTCGTCGTCAGGAGAAAGCTTCTCCCTCGGAACCTTGAAGTGTGCCGCCGCAAGACTCAAAATCTCATCCAACGTTTGATCCGCAGTCTTCATCGATGTTATGTCATCCCTCCCCGTGACTAGTCATCCTGAGCGAAGCGACGGATCTACGCAACTCCCCTCGCCACTCGATACAAGGTATTCGATGCTTCGGTACTCAGACTAGGGCAGATATGGTTGCGCATCGCTGCTCTCCACAAACTTCCGCAGGCCCGCCTCGACCGCCGGACGGGAAAACAGTTCACAAAACAAATCGATCTCCCGCAGTAGCTCCTCGTGCGGAACGAGTTTGATAAACCTCTTTGCCGCCGCCGCCGTGGCATGATCGAATTTTTTGAGCTGAACTGCCGTAGCCCGCGCCGCCCGCAATGCTTCACCTTCTCCTACCACCTGGCTCACCAGACCGGTCCGCTGCGCCTTGCTTGCATTGAAGCTGCGCCCTGTCAGCAACAAGTCTCTCACCACCGCATTCCCCAAATCACGCTTGAGTCGCGGGATTCCACCGAAGCCCGGAATCAGGCCCAGTCTTACCTCTGGAAAACAAAACCGCGCCATCTTGTCAGCGATAATCAAATCGCAGGTCAGCGCCAACTCAAAGCCTCCTCCGAACGTAACTCCGTGCACGGCCGCAATGGTAGTCAGAGGTGCGGCGTCAATCAGATTCAGGACGCGATGAATGCGCTCCAGAAAATCCCGAACTCCGCGCGCGGCTTCCACTTTGTCCATCGCGTGCGACCGGTGATACAACTCCCGCAAGTCCGCGCCCGCGCAAAATCCCGGCTTCATCTCGCTATAAATAATGAGCGCATGCGCCTCCGCCTGCATGGCCTGCAAAGCCGTGGCAAATTTCTCAAACTCCTCCAGGGAACTCGATCCCAGCTCATTGCAGGGGGGACGGTGCAGCGCCAGTTCAATCACTCCCTCCGCTAGAGTCCAGGACAAAGCACTCCCGGTGCACTGGCTCACTGGTCTTGTCTGGGACTCTACGGCACTCACTTGGCTCCTCGTTCTCCTTGCCTCGCTACACGGCCTGCGTCACGCGATACAAATTCTCAATCTCATTCTTCATGCGCGCTGAAATCACATCGCGCTTGAGCTTCCCGTTGACGGTCAGTGATCCATTCTCAATCGAAAACACCTCGGCGAGCACCACGAATGCCCGTACCTGTTTGTAGTGCGGCAACTCCGGATTCACGGCATCCAGCGCCGACTGCACCTTTTCCGACGTTACGCTTCCCGTGACGAGCGCCGCCAAATATCCCCTGCCATTTCCCACCACCACCACCTGCTGAGCTTCCGGCAACAGCTTTGCAATCGCACTCTCGATCGGCTCCGGAGAAATTTTGTGGCCCGATCCCAAGATGATCAAGTTCTTGATCCGTCCCGCGATCCGCCAGCTTCCCGCCGCACTCACTTCGCCTTGATCCCCGGTATGAAACCAGCCCTCTTGCATCGCGTCCGCCGTTTGTTCCGGCCGGTTCCAATATTTCGAAAAAACATTCGGTCCCCGCACCACGATCTCGTCGTTGTCTCCTAACTTCATCTCGATCCCCGGAATCGGAGGTCCCACAGATCCCACCTCAACCCGGTTCGGATCGTCCATCGTGCAGATCGCCGTTGTCTCCGTCAACCCGTAAACCTGCAGCACCGGAATTCCCAGCATCATGAAATAAAGCTGCGTTTCGACGCTGAGTGGCGCCGAACCGCAGATCAGCGCCTTCAAATTCCGCCCAATCATTTTTCTTCGGATCGCCGGAAACACCAACCGGTTCGCCAGTTTCAGCCACATGGAATCGCCCGTCTTTCTCTGCTTCTCCTGCCGCCGCGCCCATGCACCCTTGGCCCGCGAATAGATAGCCTGTGCCACGCCGCCGGTCTGCCAGAGCTGCTCATCGACCGCACGCCGCATACGCTCCAGCAACTGCGGCACATTGAGAAAATAATCCGGAGCCACGGTCCGCATGTCACTCGCGATCTTCGCTAAATCCATGTTGATCGTGACCAGGCTTCGCCGCTTCAGAAACGTCAGCAGCGCAATCCACGATGCCGCGAACGTAAAAGGCAAATAATGGAAGACGCGATCTTGATCCGCCACGCCGGACGATGAACCCGCCATCAACTCATCCAGGCGTTGCGCAGTACGGTCCAGCATGAAACCAACGCTCGCCGCGGTCAGCACGACGCCCTTGGCCTCGCCCGATGTCCCTGACGTATAGATGATCGTAACCGGATCTTCGTTCCCAACCTGTGGCCGCTCCAATTGCACTTTATCCACGCCCCTAAAAATCTCGTCGAACAGAAACTGCGGAGGAGCCTCCGGCCAATTCTGCAGAATTCCATCCCGCAGCGCCGCATCGCCACAACACAACAGTGCCGGTGTGCAGTCCTTCATCATCGCCACCAATTCTAACGGCGCCTGCCGAGAATACAGCGGTACCACGATCAGCCCTTCGGCCATCAGCGCCAGGTCCAGCGCCACCCAGCGGATACTGTTCGGCGCCAGCAAGCCACTGCGGTCACCCTTTTTCAGTCCCTTCGAAGCGATGAAAGTACGGGCCTTGCGAACCAGATCCAGCAGCTCGCTCCCGGTCACGCCCTTGATCTCGCCATCGCGAATCTCGGCGAGAACGCGCGTGTTCGCAGCCACCTGCAGTTGCGAAAAAATATCTCCGACAAATGGGATGGCCGTATTCACAATCTGGATTGATGAAACGAACTCGAAATCAGACTTTCTTCAGACCTTCGCGCACCCTTGGTGTCCTTTGCGGTCCAACGCTCGATGACACAACTCCGAAACACAAGTCCACTAATTGTAGGCCCCCACCAACTCCTGCAAGGCTCTGCTTATGGGCGGCAGATAATCCTCCCAACTCCATTCTCCGCGACGCGTTTCAAACTCCGGATACCGTCTTTGTACTTCCTCTTCAAAATAAACACCCATGCGTGCCATCACTTTCAGATTCTTCACGACGGTCCGCGCGATGCCGCTGGCAATCGCTTCGCCCTCGGAGCTTAGCTTTTCCAAGGCCACCAGCAATTTTCCCTCTAGCTCCGGATCATCCACCGTCATCAACAAATCCTGGTGACCCCGCTCGCGCATCAAGTTCCGGATACGCTCATCCATCGTGATCCCAACCGATGGCACCAGACCCGGCATCGAGGTCACAATTCCGTGATACCGCGACGACGCCATCATGTGACACGCCCGCAAAATGCTCACCAACTCGTACATGTTGTATTCATCCGACGTCAGCACCGGAACTGCGCCTAGCCTTTCGGAGATCCGGTTCGCCGGACGCGCATCCAATCTTTCCGTTGCCGCGAGTATCACGAAAACATTCTTCTTTTTGCGGAACGCATCGACCGCATTCGCAATCGCCATCCAATATTTCTGATACGCCTGCGCCGCCGCCGGCCCGGAGTTGTGAAAGTACAGCGTGCGATAATGACTATCCTGATAAGCTCCGGTCAGACTGCGCACCGCATACTTCGCCACCGAGGCCTTCACCGGCCATTCAAATGGGTTAATCGGACACACAACCAGCACCGGCGTTCGCCCGTCCCATCCCAGTTTCCGCAGGACGCTTTGCCCGTACTCTGGGGGACGCGGCTCAAACGTCCAGGCAGTGTCAGTTCCCAGTTCCGTCGGGACGCCCAACTCGCGCAGCACTCCGCGTGATTCCTCGTTTCGCGTAATCACAAACGAGTTCCTGCAGTACCGCCCGCACATCTTCGCCACCAGAGGATCCATCTGTCCGGCTTCCGCTCCGTATCCCACGGACAGTTTGTTCTGCGCGGCTGCGATCCCGAGCGATCCAATCATCATCGTGGTCAGCGCATTGGCGAACTTGCTTTTAAACATGGACCCTTCGCACGCCACCACCCCGTCGTGCCGTGGAACTTCGTTCGCCAGAAACGGCGGAAAAATATCCGGCAGATGCACCTGTTTCGTTCCCTCGAAATAACCCCGCGAGAAATCGAAGTTCTGGCTCATCACGCTGAACTCTACTCGCTCCGCTCCCAGAATATGTCGAATCTGCCGTAACATCTCTTCTACCCGGACATCGGATCCCATGTTCCGCGTGCCGTTGTAGCCGGCAAATAAAAGCTTCAGCTTCTCGCCCGGCTGCCAGCGCTTCCCCGAGCCCAGCATCCATGCACTCTTGGCGCGCTCAATCGAAGTGCTGACCCAGGCTTCCAGGATGAAGTCCATCATGCAGCCGTTCCTCCCGCTGCCACCGGCCATGGCCGATATTTGTACTCGAAATTATTCTCACTGCTGAACTTCAGCAGCGGATAACAGTACTCGGAAAACGGTGCCGGCTTCTGTCCGAGTTCACTCGTCACTCGCCGGTTGTCGAAAACGGTGTTCCATACCAGATAAGGCATGAAAACCTTCATCAGCGATGCGCCCTTTCCGATCGGCCCCTTGCGGTTCGCCAGAAAATTCACCGACCCGGCAAATGGACGCTCCGCCACCGGCACGAACACGGGCGCGCGCTTATTCTGCGCCGCCGATAACGCCTTTGCAATCTCGCGGAAGGTCTGCGATCCCGCTCCAGACGAGAGATGATACGTATCGTATTGCGGATGCTCCTTCTGGTGCAGTGTTGAAATCGCCTCCGCTACAAAATCCACATTCACAATGTCGATCTTGTCGGTCGCACGAAACGGTAACACCCGCAGACCCGCCAGAAACACAAACGCCTTCACCATGTCGAATTGCGTGGTTTCAGGGTAGCGACTGTCACCGAGAACAATGCTCGGCCGGAAAATGGTCTTCGGCGTCTCGGGCAGCAGCACGCGCATCATGTGCTCGCAGAATTTTTTCGTTCGCGCATACGGATCGTAATCCGAGCGCTCCCAATCGATCGAGCGATCCTCGCTCACCACTTCGTTCTGCCGCTTCCCCGCCACGGCCACCGTGCTTACCTGGCTGAAGCGCCTCAACCCGTGATAATGCTCCGCATGCCGCGCCAGCGTCAGCACTTCCAAGGTTCCACGCAGGTTCACATTCAGGCAGCTCTTTTCGGACTTCCGGTTCAGCGACGCCGCGCAGTGAATCACCGAATCCGTGGTGTGCACCAGCCGATCGTATTCATCGCGCTCTAACCCAAAGCCAGGGTCCGTCAGGTCTCCACGAAAGACCCGCACCCGGGTCTGCAGATACTCATAGAATTGTGGAAATTCCAGATGCAATTGCAGCGCCTGCCACAGTCGCGCTTCGGCCTCGCGCACATCGCGCGCCCGGACCAGCACATTCAGCGCGGCTCCATCCCGCAGCAAATTTGCCACAACATGCGCGCCAATGTATCCCGTCGACCCGGTTAGAAATATCGCCATTGAACAGTTCCGTTCTTCGTTGCCGCCCGCCCGAAGAGCGTCAACTATCACTGCAATCGTTTTTCAGCGCCTCGGGGCTGCAATCCGTACCTTCGGGTGGCGGCAGCGCATCAGCGCTGCGATAAATGCTCCCTTGTAAATGAGGGGCTTTAGCCCCGGAGCATAACCTCACCACGCTCCCCCATTCGTGCCGGTCTTCACCGTCTCCCCATTTTCCAAACTTCGCGCAGGACGCGCTTCCAGCGGCCGTCCTTCGATCAACGGATACGTCCATCTCCGCAGTGCCGGAATATGGACGTTGATCCAGTAATCCCACCAGTCCAGGGACCGCGCCTTGTATCCGAAATCTCCCCGTTCCTCTTCCAGCAGCGCCTGCGAAAGTTTTTCCACGTTGTCCGCCGCGAAATCATGCTCGTTAAAGAGGATGAACGGCTCAAAAAGCTCAATCAATTTTTCCACCCGCTCAAGGTTTCTTTCCGCCTTTACCAGAGGGGCTTTCTTCAGCGGTAGCGGCGCCATGATGCGCTGAATCGATTTCACAATCGCCCTCTGCGCAGGGGCCGACATTCGCTGGTACCGCGTCTTCGATACTGGAATCGCATCGAACCTCAGTCTCAACCAGGATTCCAGCCCTTCCTGCGCTCGGTAGTGCTTGCGATGCGCCAGTGATGTCAACTCGATGGACCGTCCCATATCGCAAGGATTCGTCGCCGAGGTCGCTAACTGGTACAACTCATCATGCCGGCGTTCCACAATCGCAGCCGCGATCAGCGTCATCCCGTCGCATACCGCGTCCACCGGAATAATATCCAGCCGCTTGCTCTCGTTCGATGGCAGCTGCCGAAAATATGTTCCCAACAAATACGAGAGGGACGCCGATGTGTTGATCCCTTCATTCCATCCCAGAAACGGCTTGGCTACCGAAGTTTCCACGATCGCCGGACGCACCACCGCGATTGGCAGCCCCTGGCCATACTTCACAATCAGCGACTCCGCCAAACTCTTCGTCAGGGTATACGTATTCGGCCAACCCAACTCCTTGGCCCGCCGCGTTCCAGCCTCGGTCAAATGCGTCTTCAACCAACGGATTCGATTCTTTCGGATCTGATTCTCCAGAGCCGCGCCCTGCAGCCCTTTCGACGCATGTTCTTTCGCCAGCGACTGCGACCTGAGTCCCGCCGTCACTTCCTCGCCGTCTGCCTGCGCCTCTGCCTTGGCGATCACTTGCTGCAGCGACCGCCACTCCCGTTCCGCGTCAAAGTTTGCCACGTGGCGGGGCGTGTAATTCGGAATCAATTTCTCCGTTACTCGTCCATCCCGCTCTCCTGCCACGTAACAAGTAGAGAGATGCAGCAATCCCGCATGATCGGTTCCACGCAGAAACTCCAAAATATTCAGCGCAGCGTCGGTATTGGTGGACAGTGCATCGCGCAAATCCGGATTGAAGTCCGTTAATCCCGAGCTATTCACAATCAGATCCAGATTCTTCTGTAGCCGTCGCGCGACTTCCGCTTCCAGCCCCAGTCCTTCCCGGGTAACGTCTCCCTCAACCACTTCCACTTTCTGCCGTAGATAATCCCCAAGGGCAACTCCATACCGATCAAACAGAGGATCGAACACGGGCGATTCTTCCACGACCTTTTCGAATCGACGCTTTGCCGGATTCGACTTCTGGCGGCGGATCAGTAAATAAATTCGCCCCAACTTTGGCACGTCCGTCAAAAGATTCGCCAACCAAACCTTCCCGATAAATCCGGTCACGCCGATCAGCATCACGTGCTTGCCCGCCAGCGCCCGCCTGACGGAAAAATCCTTCTCCTGCTTCCGCCCCTCGAAATGCACGATGGGGTGCTCCCGGGCCACTGACTCCCGCCCGGACCCAATCGCTGCCGCCCGCAATTGCTCGAGCGTTATGTCGAGTTGCCGAGCCAGCGTCTTCGGCGCCCTTCGCCCATCCGGGCTCTGTTCCCGGATTCTTGCAAACGCCCCGCGCGGCCGGATCACCGGCTCCAACAGCCTTCCGGTCGCCAGGCCATCGCGAAACTCCAACCGATTCGCTACGATGCGCTTCACCTTGAGGTGCTGCGCCAGCGGCTTCATTACATGCTCCAGGCCCTGACTCACGAGCACTACGTCGGCTCCCGCGCGCACCAGTTCCTG
>JBEKUD010000059.1:0-28169 GCA_049515395.1 Candidatus Sulfotelmatobacter sp.
ATACTCCCACTTCGCCTTGTGTCCCAATCCAACCCCTCCTCAAATTCTCTTTTGAGTCGGGTTACATCCTACTTGTCTCGACGGCCTCCACTCCGGTTACATTTAGCATGGCTCGATACGCCCCATTGCACCTGTGGACGGAAAGGATTAAAGTGCCGGTGAGCTTGCTCCATCCTTATAAATTGATCGAGGACAATTCTATGAAGAACAGGCGTATCGCCGCGGTTGTGACGGTAGCGTTGCTTTTGAGCACGGGTTTTGCACAAAAAGCGGCGCAGCACTTGTTGAGCTCCGACGAACTCAAAAAGATTGTGCCCGCGGAATATTTCTTTGCCGGGCAGAAGGCGCCAACGCAACTGCGAAACGCGACTGGGTTTCAGACCGCAGGTGGAAAAATGACTTTTGCCGCTCTCGTCGATGTCTCCGGATACTCCACGGCGGTCCAGCAAAAGTATCAAGGCATGCTTATCACCGAGTCCAAGCTGAACATCGGCGGTTCCGAACTGGCACCGGGAGAATACGGCTTCGGATTTGCCGCGGACAAATTTGTGGTGATGAATGTGGCAAATGAGGACGCTCTCAGCGTTCCCGATCAGACGGACGCGTCATTGAAACGGCCGGTCCCTCTGCAATTGGTTGAGGACGACGCTGGTTACAAGCTGTACGCTGGAAGGAAGTGGGTTGCGCTCAAACCGGAATAGCTTCCTTTCGCGCCAGCGGAGCAGAAGTTCTTCGAAAGTTCCTCCCGATTATGCCGATAGAGTAGACAGCTCGTCGTGGATTGCTCGACGCGCTTTGGTTAGACGGACGAGGGAAACGATGTCTCTCCTCTCGATTTCTGCTGTGGGCCTCCGTCAGGCTGTGCTCTCATCGCGCAATTCCGCTCAACAACAGGCAGTGCAGACTCTTCCGAACGGCCTGGCGTCCGGCAATCTCAACAGCGCTCCATCGGCGTTTCAAACGCGGCAGGACTCTTGCAGAATTCGGCCACATCTGCGAGAAGCACTGCTGCGAGCAATTCTCAACTCTCCACCGATTTGTCCGCGCTGGGCAACGGCCCGGAGCTCAGGCGATCTATCTTCGGCCCCGTCCGCCTTCGCCACGTGCTGGGAGATTTGAAGAATTCCGCCTCGGCGGCGCAAGTCCACGAAGGCAATGCGGCCTCCCAGAGCGTCCAACTGGTCGAAGGACTGCTTTCCACGCTGAATGCGAGTGCGACTTCATCCACCAGTGCAGCCAACACAACGTCATCTTGCAAAGCGTGTGTGGCAGCAAATGCGGCCTGGACGTGTTCGCCTAGCGCGTGACGCACCAGTTGTCGAGAGAAATTTGCTTCTGCGACAGCCCCTTGGTCTCAGTTACCCAGTGGCTGGAAGGGACCGATCATGCCGGAGACTCCGGCGCGCCTGCGCAACTCGGCGAGCAGCGCACTAGCTGCGTTCGTATAGGTTTTGGTAGGGTCGGAAGGATCCGCCCAAACGGCGTTATAAACAATTTGCGCCGCATCTTTAAGGTCAATGTGCAACGCCGCTTCGCAAACATCCACGCGTTCCTGCAGGCGGTCGTAGCAGGGTCTGCAGATGGAAGCCACCTCCGCTGCCTGCAAGTGCTGATCATCTATGGTGCATAACGCCGGCGAATTCGTCACTTCTGCATGCGCGGCGAAAAGCTGGGACTTAAACTGTTTCAGAAAGGCTTGCCTTTCCTGTTCGAGGGCTTCATCGTCGGGAACTGGCTCAGCGGAAGCCTGCGCTTTTGGAACGGTTGGAACAACATTGGGAGAGACTCTTTCCTTGCTCTTGCAGGTCGGGCAAACGTCAAGGCTTGCGGCGTAGTATAGATGGCACTTGGCGCACGGCAAACCGTATCTCAAGGACCTGTGCGGGGCCTCAACCGGAGTCGTAGCGGCAGTGCGCTCCAGCGTCGCGGAGGTTAGATGCCGCAGGTCGACCCGCACGTCGTTATCGGCCAGCGAAACTGACTGTGCCATTCTTGCAGCGGTTGCTTGTGCCGATCGCGTCAAATCCATGATCAACCTCTTCCCAAATATCCAGTGTAAGTAACCAGTTAGCCCGGTTGAAAATAGCGGGAGTGCATATGCAGGCAGTGTCCCGTAGTTATCGTGAATTCGTTTCCTTCATCAGTTTCACCAATTCCTCGCGGCGGGCACGATAAAGCGTGCGCTCAGGATCAAGCCGCGCGGCGGCATCGAGTTCGGTCAATGCTTCCTGGTAGCGATCCATCGTCATCAGGCAAGCGGCAAGGGAATAGTGATTGTCCGACGACGCATTGAGACGAAGCGCTTCGCGAAATTCCTTTTCCGCCGATTCCAGATGTTGCTGCTGGAAAAAAGCAGTGCCAAGGAAGTGGTGGGCTGCGTCGGAATCGGGATTCAGAGTGACCGCCAGGCGCAGTTCGTGCACAGCCTCATCCCATTTGTCATCGAGCAGCAACGCTTCTCCCAGGATGCGGTGTTCGGAGGAGCTTGTGGGATTTTGGCGAACCGCCATTTGTAATTCCTGGATGGCATTGCCATAGTCCTTTTTCGATATATAGGCTCGGGCCAGGCAGCCATGTCCTTGCTGCCAGTCGGGATGTTGACGGTAAAGTTCGCGCAGTTCGGCCATGGCTGCGTCGAAGTCGCCTTTATCACAATAGGTATTGCCCAGATTGTTGCGGATGGATGCTTCTTCGGGGGCCAGACGCCTGGCTTCGCGATATTCAGCGATGGCTTCATCCAGGCGATTTTGCTGGTGCAAGATGACCGCAAGATTGGAATGGGCTTCCCAGAGGTCTGGGTTCAGATGAATCGCCCGCCGATAAGCGCTGATGGCGGCCGACTCATTGCCCGCGGCGTGCAGGGTGATGCCAACATCATAATAAGTATCAGCGTTCGAAGCATCGCGAGCCAGCGATTCATCGAAGGCGTGGACGGCTGCGGCATATTGCCCGTTGGAATATAGAGCGAGGCCGAGGAATTGATACGCCTCTGTGTTCTGGGGATCCAGGCTAAGGGCGGTGCGGGCTTCCGCGATCGCGTTGGGACCATCGTCGAGGCGATAGAAAATATAAGCCAGACTGCTGTGATTTTCGGGGAAATCCGGCATCAACTGGGCGGCCAGAGTGACCTCGTCGAAAGCATCATCCCAGCGTTCCTGTCGAATGAGCATCCCGCCAAGTGCAAAGTGCAGCGCGGCATTCTGAGGATCGTCGTCTACTGCCAACCGCAGATCGCGTTCGGCATCGTGGAAGCGCTGAGCTTTGGCGTCGGCCGCAGCTTGCAACAAAGATGGCGGTATTTCGGAAGTGGCGGCGTTCGCGGCAGCCGGTTCGATATGGCGGATCGTTCGTAGCAGATTACGATTGGCTCCGGCAGCCTCGAATTCTTGAATTTGTGCCTTGCTGGCATTGGTCGCAATGCCCCGCTCTTGAATGAGCCGAATCAGACGATCGCCAGGAACACCGGCAGTGATCCAAGCCATCAATTGGACGGGGCTGATCGGCTGACTTTCACTACACCGGGCAGCCAGAACCACACCCAGAAGAAAGAAGAAAACTGAGAGGCCCTTGCGCTTCACTCGATTCTCCGGACACGATTGGCTTGCTGGGTTGCGCGAACCGCGTCCTGTTCCGGCTGTTGAACCACCACATCACATTAGCCGCCAGTCGAGCCGAAGGTAAGGTCACGGAAGTAATGCGGGCACCATTGGACGTAAATCCAATCTAAAGGGAGTTAGGACGACGGTAGAGGTCACGTTTTGCTGTGATTTCGATCACAGCGCCATGCCACCGGGGGGCAGAGTATTTAACTGGGAGTTGCAGCACGGCTTTCAGACACTCTGTACGCTCTGTGCGGGATTGGTTTGACTTCCCGTTGGCTGTCCGGTAGCGTATAAGGGGTGTAGTAGTGTCGTCCTTGGAGGTTCCGATGTTTGAGGGTTTGTTTCAACCGACGCACTTAATCATCATTTTCGCGATTGCTCTGCTGGTTTTCGGCCCCAAGAAGTTGCCTGAATTGGGTAAGGGCTTGGGCGAGGGCATTCGTGCCCTGAAAGAGGGCATGAAGGATACGCCCCCGGCACAAGCTTCCACCGAGCAGAACAAGACCACGGAATCCAAAGAAATCAAGGGCTGACCGAGCTTACTTCGCGGGCCGGTAATCTTCTTTAGATTTAAGAGCCGCTTTGTAGTTGTTTCCTGTCCGATTTGTTCCAAGTGATCCGGGCCATCTAAAGACTCAAGGTGTGAAATTAACTCTGAAAGCAGGAGGTAGGGTGTGTTGCGTAAAGTCGAGTTTGTGGTCTTAATTGCGTTTTTTGGACTAACATCAGCAGTTTTCGGCGATCAGATTACGTTAAAGAATGGTGACCACCTGAGCGGCACAATCGTGAAGTCCGACGGCAAGACGCTGGTACTTCACACCGAGTCTGCAGGAGACGTGACCATCGACTTCAAGGCGATCGCGCAGATCACCAGCGAGAAAGAACTGCACGTCACAACATCGGACAAGAAGACTCTCGTCGGCCCGGTAACCACAACCGACGGAAAAATCGAGGTCGCCACCAAGACAGGCGGCAGCGTCGAAGTCCCACCTGCTGACATTGCGCTGATCCGCAACGATGCCGAGCAGACCGCTTACGATAAGTCCCTGCATCCCGGGTTGCTGCATGGCTGGAACGGCGGGGCCAACGTTGGCTTCTCGCTGGCTCGCGGCAACAGCCAGACAACCAACCTGGCTTTGGCGATCAACGCTGTTCATCCCACGCTGAATGACAAGATCACGATCTATACAAGTGCGATCGAGACCAACAATGAGTTGGCGACTCCCAGCACGGTGGCCAATCTGGTTCAGGGTGGAATTCGGTATGATCGGAATATCGACCCTAAATTGTTCGGTTTTGTGGGGGCCGACTTCATGAGTAACGCGCTCCAGGACCTTGATCTGCGTGGTGTGTATGGCGGCGGTCTCGGCTTCCATGCCATCAAGTCCGACAAGACGACGCTGGATTTTCTCGCCGGCGTGAACTATACGCATGAAACCTATTCGAATGGCCCGGTGAACACGCCCATCACAGTCCCTCCGACTTACGCCTCGTATGGCGTCACGAACAGATTCGCAGCGCTCACGCTCGGTGAAGAGTTGATGCACAAGGCCGGGAAGACCACTGTGATCACAGAAAAGTTCTACTTCTATCCCGACTTGTCAAACGGATATAGCGGTCAGTATCGGGGAGAGTTCAGTCTCGGAACGGTGACGAAAATCAGCAAATGGCTGGGATGGCAGAACCAGTTCGATGACATCTATGTCTCGAATCCACCACAGGGCACAAAGGATAACGACGTCGTATTTACGACTGGCCTGAACTTTTCTTTCGCGCACTGAGCAACGTCGCCAGAGCGAAACAGTAGGCCGCCCGCCAGGGCGGCTTTTTTGCTCGAGGCAGGTTCCAGTCCGCGGCGATTTCTAGCATCGCTGCTCACCTAGACTTGAATAACCCGTCTACACCCGAGTACATTACTGTTTCTCGTTTTCCGGATTATTTGAGTCTCTCATCAACAGGAGTTTGCTCGATGCGTCATGTGATCCTGCTCGTTGCTGTCTGCTGCTTCAGTGCGTTTTCTTTTTCGCAAACCGCGGATGAACTGATTGCCAAAAACATACAGGCTAAAGGCGGAATCGAAAAAATCAAAGCCATCAAAACCCTCCGCATGACGGGCAAGTTCGAGGGCGGCGGGTTCACCGCGGCCGTGTCCCAGGAAAACCAGCGACCGGACCTGGTCCGGGAAACGCTTACATTGCAGGGGATGACGGCGGTGCAGGCTTACGACGGAACCACGGGCTGGCAGATACAGCCGTTTGGCGGGAAAAAAGATCCAGAGCTGATGGGCGAGGATGATCTGCGCGACCTGTTGCTGGACGCCGACTTTGACGGCCCCCTCGTTGACTATAAAGAAAAAGGCAACACGGTGGAATATCTCGGCCACGACGTGGTGGATGGCGATGATGCCCTGCGGTTGAAGGTGACGTTGAAAAATGGGGACATCCTGTACTACTACCTCGATCCTGATACCTTCATCGAGATTCGCAAGGAGGTTCAGCAGTTCATTCGGGGTTCGGTCCGGGATCGAGTAATGGGTTACGGCTCCTACAAGCCGGTGTTGGGGGTAATGTTCCCCTTCTCGATCTCGCAGGGAACAAAGGATCATCCGGATGCGCAGACTTCCACGGTATTGAAGATGGAAGCGAACGTGACCATTAATCCTGCCGATTTCGCGCTGCCGGCTGCTTTGAAGACCGAGGAGAAAAAGTCTGGCATCGTCGGGATCCATTGATCCGCTTCGAGTAAAGTTCGCGGGCTGAGCTGGATCAACACTAAATCATGTCTGGGGAAAAGGACTCGTAAACATGAAAGCATCCGCTCGTAAGTCACAACTTATTCCGCGGTTGAGCGCATGGTTGACTGGAGGCGTGTTGATTTGCGGTGGCCTGCAAGCGGCAGCGCAAGCGCCATACCGCTTCGACTCCGCGACGGTCTCAGGTCTGCCGGCACGCAACATCGGATCGGCCACCATGAGCGGGCGCATCGCTGCGTTGGATGCAGCCGAAGAAAACGGCCGCATCACGGTATTCGTGGGCGCGGCCAGCGGAGGCGTCTGGAAGTCGGTGAACGGCGGCACAACCTACAAGCCGGTCTTCGATCGTCAGGCTGTGCAATCGATCGGCGCGGTGGCGATCGATCCTTCGAATTCGAAAAATGTTTGGGTGGGCACCGGCGAAGCCTGGGTGCGCAACAGCGTCTCGGTGGGCGATGGCGTGTATCAATCGACCGACGGCGGCGAGAACTGGAGCAATGTAGGTCTGAAGGACAGCGAGCACATCGCTAAAATCCTGGTGAATCCGACCGATGGCAATGACGTTCTGGCGTGCGCCACCGGGCATCTGTGGAACGACAACGACGAGCGCGGAGTTTACCAGACAAACGACGGCGGAAAGACGTGGAAAAAAGTTCTGGCGGGCGCGAACGGTTCGAGTGGCTGCGCCATGATCGCACGCAGCAAGCAGGAACCAAAGACGATTTACGCTGCGATGTGGGATTTCCGGCGGCAGGGATGGACCTTTCGCTCCGGCGGTCCGGGCAGCGGACTATTTAAATCGACCGACGGCGGCGCCAATTGGAATGAGATCAAAGACGACAATGCCAAGGGCCTGCCGCCCAAACCGTATGGACGCATAGCGGTGCAGGTCGCTGAATCAAACCCGAAAGTTGTGTATGCCAACATCGAAGCGGAAAAAGGTAGAGGACTTTACCGGTCCGACGACGGTGGCGCATCTTGGACCAAGCTGGACGCTAGCAACTACATGGTGTGGCGTCCATTTTATTTCGGCAATCTAATCGTCGATCCCAAGGACGAAAACAAGGTTTTCAAGCCCGATCTTATTTTGCTTCTCAGCAACGACGGAGGTAAAACCTTCAACGTGGTTTCAAGCGCGGCGCATGGCGATTTTCACGACGTGTGGATCAATCCGAAGAATACAAACATTGTCATAGCGGGCGACGATGGCGGCTTGTGGCGCAGTGAAGATGGAGGCAATCGCTGGAAGCACCAGATCAACCTACCAGTTTCGCAGTTCTATCACGTCAGCACGGACAATGCGGACCCGTATCACGTCTATGGCGGCCTGCAGGACAACAGTTCCTGGGTGGGCGATTCGTCGTATCCGGGCGGCATAACCAACTCCCGTTGGGAAAATATGTTCGGCGGCGATGGCTTCTGGATGTTCGAAGATACTTCCGATCCGGACTATCTTTACGCGGAAGCGCAGGGCGGCGAGATTGGGCGAGTAAATCGCTACACGCATGAGACTCGGGACATCCATCCCTGGCCGAATTATGGCGAGGGAAAATTGCGCTTCAACTGGAATACTCCGATTCACATGAGCCCGAATGAAAAGGGAACGCTTTACATCGGAGCGCAGTTCTTGTTCCGTTCGCGCGATCATGGCCAGTCGTGGGATCGTATTTCTCCGGACCTGACGACGAACGATTCGGAGAAGCAGAAGCAGGAAGAATCCGGCGGCGTGACAGTCGACAACTCTTCCGCGGAAATGCACACGACCATCTACTCCATTTCAGAGTCTCCGAAGAATGGACACATTATTTGGGTCGGCACCGACGACGGCAACGTCCAGTTGACCCGCGACGGAGCCAAGACCTGGACCAACGTGGTGGGGAATGTTTCTGGCCTGGGGAAAAACTCCTGGGTGTCCACCATCGAGGCCAGCCGATTCGACGAAGCGACGGCCTATGCAACATTCGATCGGCACACCTTCGGCGACATGAAGCCTTATGTCTACCAGACCACCGATTACGGAAAGAGCTGGACGGCACTTCCAGCATTGGATAGCGGAGTACGCGGATTTGCCCACGTGATCAAGGAAGACACGGCAAACCGCAACGTGCTTTTCCTGGGCACAGAATTCGGCCTCTGGATTTCTGTGGATGGCGGACAACACTGGGCGCAATACCTGGGCACCGACTTTCCTTCCGTCGCAGTCGACGACATAGTTTTGCAAGCGCGGGAATCCGATCTGGTGTTGGCCACGCACGGCCGCGGCATCTGGATTGTGGATGATATCTCGCCGCTGCGATCGCTGACACCAGAGGTGATGGGGAAGGATGCCACACTACTCCCCGGACGGCCCTCGATTCAGTACTTCGACGTGCAGGGCGGCTGGCCGGAGGGTGACGAAAGCTTCGTTGGCCGCAGTCGACCTTCGGATGCACAAATCACCTACTACCAAAAGGGCCGGCACATCTTTGGCGATTTGAAGATCGAGATCGTCGATCAGAATGGCAAATTGGTGGACACCGTTGCCGGCAGCAAGCGTCGTGGACTGAACCGCGCTGGATGGTCGATGCGTTTAAAACCGCCGGCGGTCGCTCCCGCAGCATCGGCATTGTTCGAAGCGGCACAAGGGCCGCGAGTTTTGCCGGGCAAGTACACCGTGAAGCTCACGAAAGGCGATCAGACTTACACCGAGCAACTCGACGTAGCGATGGATCCGCGAGCGAAGTATTCGCGGGAGGAGCGCCAGGCGCAATTCGATCTCTCGATGAAGGTGTATCAGCTGCTCGAGCATATGACCTACGGCGTCGAAGCAATTGAAGGAGTGCGCGATGCCGCGAATGCGCGCGCCGCGAGGATAGCGGAAAAAGGTCCGCTGCGCAAACAGCTCCAAACACTGGCAGCGGATTGCGATGCGCTACGCTCGAAAATTGTCGCCACCAAGGAAGGCGGCATGATTACCGGTGAGGAGCGAATCCGCGAACATATCGGACAACTCTACGGAGCGGTCAACGGATACGACGGCAAGCCCACGGATTATCAGGTGGCGCGAAACGAGTCGCTGGCTCACGAGCTGCAGGACGTGATTGATGAGTTCCAGAAACTTACGCAGAAAGAACTTGCCGGCATCAATGCGGGATTGAAGAAGAAAAAACTGGAAGCGATCACCGTGCTGGCCGAAGGAGATTGGCAGAAGAAGAAAGAGGAGTCGTCCCTAGCGGCCGGAGCGGGGATGCGCGCGGAAGAAGGGAAACTGCGGGAGAGAGATTAGCTGCGACTTCTTCCCGGCGAGATCAAGCTAACTCTAATTCAATTCTCTTGGCGGCGGGATCGAGCTTTCTAATTCGAAATTTGCGAATCTGCCCCGCGCGAACCGGTTCAGGCTTCGCATTGCTGGCGCCGCTGGGTGTTCCGCCCTTCCAACGCGCCTGCAGCATGGAACCGAGCGAAGATAAGTCCGGTTTCGCCTTGGATTTTGCGGATAAGGACTCCGGCGGGACGGGCTCGTTCTTCTCTTCCATTGCGCCGGAGGCGACCATTCGGCAAGCCGCGTGAATGCCTTCACCCAGCTCCACGCGCGCGTTTGTATCCGAATCATCCATCATTCGGCCGGTGACGACGTCCCCCTCTTTGTGTTCAGCGATGTATTCGTCCAGACCGGTCGGGACGAGTTGTTTCATTCCGAGCCGCAATTGGCGCTTAACTTTATCGATAGCCAGCACCTGGGCCTTCACAAGTTGGCCGACTTTCACTACTTCCTGAGGATGATTGATGCGCTTCTCCGCGCTCATATCGCTGACATGAATCATCCCCTCGACGCCTTCAGCAAGCTGCACGAATGCGCCGAACTTCGTGATACTGACGACCGGGCCTTCGATCACGGATCCTGCGGCAAACGTCTCAGCTGCGTCCACCCATGGGTCGCCGAGAGCCTGCTTCAGCCCAAGCGACATTCGCCGCTCCGCGGCATTCAGTCCCAGAATTACCGCGTCTACGGTTTCGCCGGGCTTCACCAGAGTGCTCGCGCTCCTCAACTTCTTGCCCCACGACATTTCCGAAACGTGGATGAGACCTTCGATCCCGGGTTCGAGTTCCACGAATGCACCGAACTCTGCTACGCGCGTGACCGTACCACGCACCCGCTCGCCGACTTTGTACTTTTCCGCGACAGCATCCCAGGGATGCGGCAGCAACTGCTTCATGCCCACAGAAATGCGGCGCTTATCCGCCTCGGTCGATATCTTCAGCACTCTCGCTTCGATCTGCTGGCCCACGGTGACCACGTCCGCCGGCTTGCTGACTCGGCTCCACGCGATGTCACTCACATGCAGCAAAGCATCCACTCCACCGAGGTCGACAAAAGCGCCATAGTCAGTGAGACTGCGAACCGTCCCGCTTACGGTGTCGCCTTCCTTCATCTCTGAATAGCGGCGATCCTTCGCTGAACGCTCTTCTTCCTCTGCGACGGCACGGCGATCGACCACAACATCTTCGTCGGCCACATCAAGCTTGATGATTCGGCAAAAGATTTCCTGCTCCACCAACTTTTCCATTTCGGCAGCATCGTGCGCTCCGCTGCGCGAGGCGGGCATGAATGCGCGGACTCCGACGTCCACGCTCAGGCCACCTTTGATCACGCCGGTCACCGTGCCCACGATGGTCGCTTTCTCGGCGAACGCCTTCTCCAGCGCCGACCAGTCTTTCGGACGATCGACTTTCGCTCGGGTGAGTTGGTAATAGCCTTCCGGATCGCGTCCCTTCACGGAAACCGGCATCTGGTCGCCGGGCTTCGGAGTTTCGCCGACGCTTTGGAAGTCCACGAGCGGCAGGAGGCCTTCGCTCTTGAATCCGATGTCGAGAAATACCAAATCGGCGGACACGGCGATCACTGTGCCTAGAAGCTGCTTGCCGCCGTCCTCGCGCTTGCGCGAATGGCTCTTCTCGTATTGCGAGAGCATGTCGCTGAAAGATTCGGTGCCTTCGTTGCTGGATTGAGCTTCAGGAACGTCTTGATGAGAAATATCAGGATTGGACATGAAAGGATGAAGCCCTGTCAGGAATGGATCTCACCTTAGGATACCATCCGGCTGCTTGTCTTTCTTTTCGCTGGGCCTGCGGCTGCAAAATTCCTCGCTTAATCCGATTTCATCTGTGATTTCAATAGGTTGCCGGACGAATTGGCCTCCGCGGGCGGACCCATAATACAACCAATCTAAAATTTGCTGCAACTAATTTACTAGTTGACCATCTGATGTCTTGTACGTCGAACGTGATGAGCCAGCGGGCTCGATCGAGGAGGATGTTTGCCCCCCAGAAAGTCTCCAACTTTGACAGAAGCTGAATTGCGGCTCATGGAGGTGTTGTGGGAGAAAAACTCCGCCACCGTTCAGCAGATTCTGGAGGTTCTACCGGAGAAGGAGCCGCTGGCCTACAACTCCGTGCTAACCACGATTCGAATCCTCGAGAAAAAAGGCTACGTAAAGCACGTGAAGGACGGTCGTGCCTTCGTCTACTCGCCATTGGTGGAGCGCAAAGATGCGACGCGCTCTGAGATCAGCCGGTTAGTGAACCGGTTCTTTGGAAACTCTCACGAGTTGCTCGTCCTCAATATCCTTGAAGACCAAGGTGTGGATGAAGCGGAAATAAAACGCTTGCGAAAGATGCTGGAAGGGGTCGAGTGACGCGATGGGGATAGCGAATTACTGGCAGGTCTTCGCCGAAGGATTCGTCGAGCGAGTGACGAACAGCATGGTGGAAGGAATCGCCATTGCCCTGTTCGGCTGGATACTGTTGCGCGCTCTCGGACGGCAAAACTCCAGTACGCGCTTTGCAGTCTGGTTCTCGGCCATGGTGGCGATCGCGGCGTTGCCGCTGTTCGAAAATTCGGCGGCGGGCAACGCGATGGCCGTTCACTCAGCGTTCCGGCTACCCGGCATCGCGGCGGTTTACGTATTCGTCCTGTGGGCCGCCGTTGCCGGTGTGGGGCTGGCCCGAATCGCGCTAGGCTTTTGGCGACTGCGGCAATTGCGTCGCAGTTGCACGGCGATCGACTCCGATCGGCTGGATCCTGTCGTCCGCGATACTTTAAGCAAATTCTCATCCCGACGAAATGTGGCCCTCGAGGTGTCGGAACGCGTGCGGGTACCTGTGGCCATCGGTTTTCTGAAACCTGCGATCATTATTCCCAAGTGGGCGCTCGAAGAGCTTCCTGCGCTCGAACTGAACGCCGTACTGTTGCATGAGTTCGCGCATTTACAACGCTGGGATGATTGGACCAATTTGGCGCAGAGAGTTTTGAGCGCGCTTCTGTTTTTTCATCCGGCAGTGTGGTGCGTGGGCCGGGGGCTGTCTCGGGAACGGGAAATGGCTTGTGACGATTTTGTGCTGGCCGCTACTTCAGATCCGCGGACTTATGCGCAATGCCTGGTCACGGTTGCCGAAAAAAGCTTGCTGCACCGGGGCCTCGCAATGGCGCAGGCTGCAGTGGGAAGAATGCAACAGACCGCTCACCGCGTCGCGCGAATTCTCAATGGGGAACGTCCCACGGCAACCGTGGTTTGGAAGCCG
Source organism: Candidatus Sulfotelmatobacter sp. (assembly GCA_049515395.1). GTDB lineage: Bacteria > Acidobacteriota > Terriglobia > Terriglobales > Acidobacteriaceae > Sulfotelmatobacter. The sequence continues at coordinate 12,916 of JBEKUD010000059.1, forward strand.
GCTTTCGGCTTGGTCTCTGCGGTCTCCATCGCTTGCCTGATTTCTATGCCACACGCACCGCGACTGATTGCATTCGAAGCAACGGCGTACAGGGATTCGGAATCCGCTTTTTCAGCTTCCGCTGGCACGATGACGTTCCCACCGGCTGCAGACTCCGCCCCGGCCGGAGCGAAAATAATTCCGACGCCATTTCATGGCCAAGCTTCCGCCACGAGCAAGCAACTCGATCGCCGCCACGACAAGAGGTTCCCGGTGTCCACGGCGACCGCTGCCAAGTTTGTTCAGCGCCAAGCACAGCCGCCCAGGGTGATCAACGCAGCTGCTCACAGCTCCACTGATGATGTAGGCGGGCCGCGTTCGGTGTTGTTGGTTGTGCATACCCAGCAGGTCGACGAGTACGGCCGGGTCTGGAGTATCTGCGTTTGGCGCTTGACGGTATTTCGTCCGGTTGATCAAGAAGCTCGGAAACAAATCACTCCGAAAACTACTTAGTCACGTTTGAAGAAAGACAAGGATTGTCCCGGTTTTTAAACTAAATAATTAGTTGTACAAATTGTTGAACACCCAAGGAGAAACGCAAATGAAAAACTGGGTTCACAAAACCCTCCTGACACGCCGCCTGATCGTGCCTGTAATGGCGATCGCGCTGGCGCTGTCATTCACCACTTACGAACTGGCTAAACCGGAATACGCGAAGGGAGCGGTTGCTTCTCCCACAGCGACGCCGCTCGACGACAACAGCGTCGGCGCTTTGCTATCACTTGACCAGGCTATGGAAACACTGGCTGCGCGGGTGACGCCAGCCGTGGTTAACGTTGCCGTAACCTCGCATGCCAAGGCAGACAACGCGGCCGGCCAAATGCCCCAGATGCCAGAGGGTATGCCACCCATGTTCGGGCCATTCTTCAATCACCCTGGAAGGCAGCAGCAGTCGCAGATTGAGCACGGCATCGGCAGCGGTGTGCTGATCTCGCCCGACGGATACATCGTGACGAACAACCACGTGGTCGACGGCGCGGTTGACATCAACGTCACGCTGAAGGATCGAAGAATCATGCATGCCAGGCTGGTTGGCGCCGATCCCCTCACCGATCTGGCAGTGATCAAGGTGGACGGAACGAATCTTCCGAACGCGCCTTGGGGTAATTCAACCTCGTTGCGTCCCGGACAGACGGTGCTCGCATTCGGTAATCCGTTCGGATTTCGCTTCACCGTAACGCGCGGTATCGTCAGCGGCCTCAACCGGCCGAATCCATTTTCAAAGAATGGCCGTTCGCCGGGAAGCTTCATTCAGACCGACGCAGCCATCAATCCGGGAAATTCCGGTGGCCCGCTCGTGGACGCTCGCGGCGAGGTGATCGGCATCAACACCTTCCTCGTCTCGAACTCAGATAGTTTTTCAGGAATGGGTTTTGCGATTCCTACGCAGATCGTGCGTCCCACCGTGGAAGCTCTGATCCGCGACGGCAAGGTCAGTCACGGATATATGGGGATCGGCATCAGCGACGTGACTCCGGAGAATGCGAAGTTCTTTCAGGTCGAAAACAATGAAGGAGCCGTCGTCACCCAGGTTGAAACCGATTCGCCAGCAGCGAAAGCCGGTTTGAAAGTCGGCGACGTGATCACTGAGCTCGATGGACAAAAAGTAAGTGACGCCAGCGGGCTCCAGATTGAAGTGGGGCAGAAGCACCCTGGTACGAGCATCAAACTGGAGGTTCTGCGCGACGGCAAGAACGTGAACGTGCCCGTGACCTTGGAAGCAATGGGCAGCCGAGACGATGAAGGCAAAGAAGCCGCGAGCAACAGCAATGGCAAACCACGCTGGGGCGTCAGCCTCACGGACATGACTCCCGAGCTGCGCGAGCAACTTCAGGCGTCGAGCGATGTCCATGGCGCGGTCGTGGAGCAGGTGCAACCTGGCAGCGCAGCCGACAATGCGGGCCTGCAACGCGGAGACGTGATCGTGGAAGTGAATCGTCACCCGGTGCTGAATGCTGCCGACGTCCAGAAAGCTCTGTCCTCGGTTCCCAAGGGACTAGATGCTCTGGTCCTGGTGTGGTCCAACGGGGGCAGCACTTTCCGCGTGCTGCACGCCAACCCGGCTAACGGAGACGCGGCCGGCATGTAAGCCCTTTCGCAGTTTTCCGGCGAAAACTTGTCTGAACTGGTCTTGAGTCCAAGTCGTGGTGCGGATATGCACCGCGGCTTCGGGCTCGAGACCAAGCCTTTTTGGAACTTTGCGATCAGGGTTACTCCGCCCACCAACAGCAGACCTCCAAGGGCTCTCGGGGTGATACGCCATCCTGAACCATCCATCCGAAGTGATCGATCCGAAACGACATGCTGAGGGCAGCGGTGACGGTCAAGCCCGCAAAGGGACCTGCTCCCACTCTCGTGACGAGAGTGAGTCCGGCGTATACCTGCATGGCACCAACCAATCCCCCGATGACGGCCCACCAAGGCATGGACGTAGGTTCGCTCGTTGTGGGCAAAGGATGCGGCATGATGAAGAAAGCTCCGGTGAAGAAAAAAGTGATCACAGCGAATGACACGGCGGAAGCGAGCTATGGGTTTGTCAAATACTTGTTCCGTTGACCGTTCATTGCCGCTCCGCAGGACTGCAGAGCGCCGCCCAGAATGATGAATGGGATGATCCAGCTAGCGTTTATTCCTTTAATTCCTCCATAAATTCCTTGTCGATTGATTTTTGTGGATCGCCCGTTACGAGATCCGAAAACACATTTGCATCACGATGGCCCCGCCGAGTGAGACCAGCAGTGCGACCGGCATGGCCACTGCTCCAACCTTGTTCGGTTCCGGCGGTGGTTCTGCTCTTCGCAAATCACCCTCATTGGGCAAAAAACTCTTTTTTGGCTTGGTAACTGATTCCAGTCTCACCCCGTGAGTTTCCGCCATTGTTGGAAAAGGTTTCAGGCACGGTGAACCAGAGCAGTGCAAAAGCGCGTAGAGCGATCCCCGACAACCCTAGAAGAGACGACCGATACCCCAGACGTTGAATGAGTGTCCCACCAATCGTCGTACTCGCGGCAGCCCGATTCCGACCCCCGTTGCAAGCGCCCCCGCCGCCATGTTGAATCGGCCAGTCCCGCGCGTTCTGTCTTTGATAACCAGAATCGAAACGACGCCGAATATGGCGTTCGCGACGCCTGTCCAGCGTCTGAACCGCGATCAGCAATCCCCTAGCATGGGTCAGGGTATAAGCAATCCACGGAGAGGCAGGACGCCGAACCCGAGAAGCAAGAGTGGCTTCCGTCCTTTTGTCGCAGCTCGTTTTCCGATCCAGGCTGCAGTGAGCGAAATCACAAGTTGTGTGACTATGATACAGGCGGACATGAACGGCGCAGCGGCTTTCGGGCTGTCCTTCGAAAGCATTTCGCCTAGTTGCGGCAACATGGCGGCGTTGGCTAAGTGAAAAAGAAAGGCGCACGCCAGGAAGCACAAAAGAATCCGGTCGCGAAGCAGTGAGGACAATCCCGTGGCATGGGGGTTGCGTTCTTCTTTGACCGCTGCTCGCGCTTGTGCGTAGTCAATTTCCTTGGGATCAATGGCCAAAAGAGACACCGCCGTGGGCATTGCCATTACGGCGGCAATCACAAAAATAGCACGATGCCCAAACTGATAGCTGACATAAGCGACCAGCAGTGCGGTGAAAACGTCGCCGGCGGCATTAAAAGCCTGATTCTTGCCAAACTGTTTGTCGAAAGCGCTGGCCCCCACAATACCGAGTGTGATGGCCGCAACTGTGGGCGCCAGAAAAGGTCCGACGCTGCCGATCAGGAACTGAGCTCATATACTGTCACCGCGTTGCGATGCGTCATAAGCAGGAACGCGCCAGCAACCAAAACCCCGAGGCTTGCCCCTAGCAATGCCCTCTTCCGATGCACTGCGTCGATCACCGCTCCGGCGGGAGTTTGCATCGCAACCCCCACCAGACCGCCGAAGGTCAGAACGTAACCGACGCGTCCAGGATTCCATCCGCTCGAAGCCAGATAGGCAGCCAGGAAAGGTCCGAGACCGGTTTGCACGTCGGCCAGAAAAAAATTTCTGCCATCCGAGCGCCCGCACAGATCGCTGTTTTCCCCGTGTCCCATCGCTCACAGCGTTTTCCTCTGTCGCTTCCTGATCATGCTCCCTTATTTCCTCAAATTTTCAGCGCGAAGGGATCTCCAGACAACGCTGTAGATCAGGCGCGGGCTTCCGTCAGGATCCGGCAAGAGACGTTTCCGTCGCTTTCGCATCCGGGCGGCGAACGTTACGATATCGGACGAGGGGAATTGGCCAGGTACGGGCAGGGGACCCGAAGTTGAAATTTCGCACCAGTCCTGCAACCGTCGAATGAGCGTCGGGCTGTTTTCGTTACTCCCATTTGTTCTGGCCTTCGTGAATGTTTATGTAGCGGTCGAGGGGAAGATTCGTAAAACGCTGCTTCAGCCCGCTAGGCTGGGGCCAATCGATTTCGAGCCAATCAATTTTGGTGTGCTGACCAACGCCCAATACCAGCCTTGGATCATGCGAGGAAAGATAGCTGCCTCCACCCACCTTCATGCGGCTTCTCTTCAAATCGCCAGCCTGGTAGCTGACGCGAGCTCCGACGGCGTCGATATTCGATTTCGCGCCCACCAGCTTTAAACCCAGCCAGTGGTTTTGGCTGCCAAGGTTATTCCGTAGCAGCACGGGCGCTTCGTCATTGCAGGAAATCAGGACGTCCACGGCTCCGTCATTATTGAAGTCTCCCAGGGCAAGTCCGCGCGCCGACATCGGACGTGAGAACAACGGGCCACTGTCCGCGCTCACGTTCTTGAGTCCGCTACCAGAATTATGGAAGAGCAACAACGGCTCGCGGTACTTCACGTTATCGTAGATTGTTTCGATCAGGTCGTCGGGATGGCCGTTGGCAATGATCAGGTCGAGATTGCCGTCATTATCGTAGTCGAAGAATTTCAGACCCCAGCCGCTCATCAGTTTGGAAGCGGCGGCGATGCCGGCGGGTGCGGCGATGTCGTCGAAGGTTTCGTCATGATTGTTCTGGTACAGCGAATAACTTTCGTGGTCAATGTTGGCGACAAAAAGGTCCATCCATCCATCTTCATTAAAATCCGCCGAATCTACTCCCATTCCGGAGCGTGGTCGGCCTGCATCCGAGTAAGCTGTTCCCGCCTGTTGCCCGACTTCGTCGAAGGTTCCTTGTCCGCGATTCATGAACAGGAAGTTCGCCACCGTATCGTTGGAGACAAACAAATCCATGCGGCCGTCGTTGTTCAGATCCGTGGCGACGACTCCCCAACCTTTGCCAAGGTATTTTCCAATCCCTGACGCCCTTGAGACATCGGTAAAAGTTCCATCGCCGTTGTTGTGGAACAGCCAACTCGCCATGGGCTTGTACAATCGCGGAACGCAGTAGCCGAGTTTGTTGTCGGCGGTGCAGGGCAGGTTTTTCGATTTGTCGAAATCCACGAAGCGGCAGACAAACAAGTCCAGCCGCCCGTCATTGTCATAATCGAACCAGACAGCACTGGAGGACCATCCTGGAGCGGCGACTCCTGCCTTCTCGGTCACATCGGTGAAGGTGCCATCCCCGTTGTTGTGATAGAGGATGCTTCTGCCGTATTGCGCGACATAGATATCGGGAAACCCATCCGCATCGTAGTCTCCAACGGCGACGCCCTGACCGAAGCCGCCCGCCCCGACACCTGCCTTCTCAGTTACATCAGTGAATGTTCCGTCGCGATGGTTGCGGTAAAGAGCGTTGCGCAGGGGTGGAGCGGGATCGTAAAAGTCGCATTTGCCGCTATTGACCAGGTAAATGTCCATCCAGCCGTCGTTGTCATAATCGAGGAAAGCGCATCCAGCGCCAGTTGTTTCGGGTAGATACTTTTGCTGAGAGTGGCCGGCAGTATGATTCCAGGTTATGCCGCTCAAGCTGGGAGAAATCTCTTCGAAGGGATGGAGCGGTTGCGGCAGGGCACGGGCGAAACGCGCGAACGCAGAGAGCGCAAAGCTGCTGCTCATTGCCCGGAGGAAGTCTCGGCGGCCGATGCTCCACGGCCAGCTGCTATATTCCAAAACTGGTTTCTTCACTTCCCCTCTGGCGATGAACTATCAAATGTCCGATTCAACACGGTCGAATCATGGCTAATGTTCTTGCGGCTGGCCAGGGGCCGGTTCGGACGCGCCGCCTCCATTCCCGATCAGGCGCTGATGAATGGCGAACTCTCGATCGCCGTCCGGTTTGCGCCCTGCACGCGTGTAGGCCATCGCAAGGCTGTAGTGGGCATCTGGATTCCCCGGCTCCAGCCTGACTGCTGTTTCCAACGGCGTAATTGCATCGGCGTATTGCTTTTCTGAAACCAGGGAGGCTCCCAGTCCGAGGAAAGCCTCGCCAAATTGAGGATCGAGCTTTGCGGCGCGTGAAAAACGCTTCACCGCTTCGTCCCACTCCTGATGCTGCCGCGCCAATTCTCCCAAAACATATTCGGCACCGGCATTCTTGGGATCGATCTGCAACTCCTTCTCGAATTCCTGCTTAGCATCGCTGGCCACATCAGGACCGGGGTTGGGCTTTGAGAGCAAGGCCCGCCCCAAACGAAAATGAACGCCCGGCAAACTCGGATCCTTCTTGAGGATGCCTCGATATTCCTTCTCCGCCTCTTCCCACTTTCCCTGCGATTCGAAAGACTCGGCCAAAAGTTCGTGAGCCTGGTAGGAAGATGGAGCCTTACGCGCCAGTTCCTGTGAGGCCGAGGTGGATAGGTCGGAATACGCGTGGACGGCCACATAGAGCGCATCCGGGTCCTGCGGAAATTCCCGCGCCAGAAGATGGAGAAAATCCAAGGCCACGTCCGTCTGATGAAGCGTCATTGCACAGCGCACGCCATCCAGTCCGATCTTGCGCCGGAGTTCTTTGTCTTTGACTTGTCCAATGCTTTTTTTGAGGGAAACTAGAGCCTCAGCGCAATGACCGCCTTCAGCCTGAGCAATGGCATTTCGGAGGGATGGGGCAGGGTCGGCGGCCGCCGGGCTCATCGACTGGGCGACACCGCTCCCACCCGCATGAGCTACAAAAAGCATTAAGCAGACCAGACATTGGGGCCGGAACATATAGACGCGATCATAAATGAAAATGGCAGGCCGCCAAAGCGGCAGCCTGCCGTGCCTGCCGTGCTTTTGGCAACGCTCACCAATAAAACTTCAAGGCAAATTGCATCTCTCGTGCGTCCTGAGTCGAGCTGCTGATCCCAAAGCCAGCACCGACACTATCGTTTGGCACCGCGAAGTTCGGATGGTTCAACGCATTCAGGAAATCGGCTCGGAACTGGACCTTCATCCTCTCCGAAATCGGAAAATTCTTCTGCAGGCTGATGTCGGCATCAGCATAGCCGGGCCCAATGACCGGACCTTGAGCCGGACAATTTCCGAATGTGCCCTGCGCGGCATTGACGAATGAATTGGGGTTAAACCATTGAATCCCCAGGGGGCTCACCGTCTTAGGGTACGAGACCGGGCCGACGCAATCGGGACGATTTTCTGGACTTCCTGTTCCAGAGTTGCTCGCTCCATACAGAGAAAGCGGGAATCCGCTATGCCAGGAAACGATCGGGTTGATTGACCAGTTTCCGACCACGGCATCCACTGCTCCGGGTAGATTATGGCCGTACTGCTTGCCACGGCCGACCGGCAGTTCATACACGGCATACGCGCTGAGCACGTGGGTAGAATCCCAATAACATCGGGCATAGTCGCCGTTTGGGTTATAAAGGTTCTGCCAGTAGTTTCCGGACGGCCCAGCCTGAGTGGTGCTGCCCCACGTGCCGTAATATCCGTCATCGTTGGTCATGCACTTTTCGAAGCTGTAGGAAACCTGCGTCTCCAGCCCATGGCTGTATCTTTTCTGGAAGACAGCTTGCAGTGCGTTGTAATTCATGTTGCCCACGGACGCAGTGTTCTTCACATTGCCGAAACCGTTGGGCCCGTAGGTCGGCGCGGTGGTGGCAACACCATCGATGATGGTCCCCACCGGATTTTGACCACCAATCAGCGGATAGGTAACGGTGGCATTGGGTTGCAGGTCTCCCTGGGAGAGCCACTCTGGAACCATAAGGTGCGTGGTGCGCTGCCCGACATAGCCAAGCTGAAAGGTAGTGTTGTTAGCAAGCTGGCGCTGAATCGAAATGTTCCACTGGTCCGCGACTGCCGGCTGAACCGTCGGGCCCCAAGTCAACATCGTGGCCCCTATGAAAGGATCTCCGGACGGCGGCGCCGCGGCGCTAAACGCCGTCTCTGTGGTGTACGCACTACCAGTAGCGACGTTCTGCGCCTCGACTTGCGCCGGAGTAAACGGAGGATTCTGGGTGAGGCGCAAGTTGGTTCCCGTGCCCTCCAGGTACGAGGAAATGGTAAAGGCGCCGCGTATCACTGTCTTGCCTTCCCAAAGCGCTGGACTCCACGCAAACCCTATGCGCGGCTGGAAATCCGGCAGTCCATAGTTGGAGTTGTAAAGCCCCCGGCTAAAGCCGTTGGTCCCCACAGCGCCTGTGGGCACCGATGTGTTTCCCGGGAACTCCAGGGCACCAGTTTGGATATTCACTGCGGCCTGACGATTGTTGAGTTCGACCCAAGGAGTACGGGCTTCATAGCGCAAGCCCAGGTTCAAAGTTATTCTGTCGGTGATGCGCCAATCGTCCTGAGCAAAACCGGCAAACAGCCAGTCTCGTTGATGCCAGCCTCCGGAGCTTGTGCCCCTTCCTACATCTTCAGGAATACCGAGCGCCCAATCCGCAGATGGATCCCCACCCTTGCCATTTCCGGAATAGTTTCCACCGACCCCAAGTCCAAACAGTTCGACGCCCAACTCGCCACCGTTGCCGGTATAGAACACGTTGATGTTGTACCGATTGGTCTGAAAGCCAGTCTTGATGACATGGCGGCCATGCGTATAGATCAGCACGTCGTCAAACTGGGTCACCGTGGAGGAGAACTTCTCAACCACCCCGGCGGCGCCTAAGTTATTAAGCGTGCCGGCGCTGATATTGGTGACCGACCCGCCTGAAAAACCAAACTCAGGCAGGCCGTCGATGCCAGTCGGATTGCCGTCAGCGATGCCGATCTTGTTTCCTAAGGCCCCTACGGATGGATCGAAGGTGGTGATGCCATGCGGCAGTTTCACATAATTTTTCCCGAACCGTGCTTCGTTCATCAGGTTCGGAGTGAACGCACGCGTCCAATTGAGCGCTCCATTCTGGAGATAAGCTTCGTTCACCGTATTGCCTAACAAGGCCACGGAGTTCGTGGCAGGATCGTACTGATCGCCCTTCGAGTAGCGCGCGAACAGATGATCCTTGCTGGAGACGTTGTAGTCGACCTTTATGTCGCCCTGATCCGAATTGTATTGGTTGGCGATCGTGTTGATCGCCTGCCCAAAACCATTGGCGAGCGTCAAAACGGATTTCGGATACAAGGAACTCGTGACCAGCGCGACGAATGCTGGATCCAAGTTCGCAGCCGGGATGATGTTGCCCGGGAATGCCGTTCGAGCCGCCGGAGCCAGGATCGAACATGAAGTGCCGGACGTTCCTCCTGTCCCGGCGGCGCACGGGTTGTACAGCGGAGTACTCAAGGCACTGAAGTTGCCGCCGATTTCCGCAGCGGTGAGAACCGTAATGAATGAGGAACTTGCCGGATAATCCAGACGGCCGCCCTGATAATCCGCGAAAAAGAACAGTTTGTTTCTGACGATTGGCCCTCCGAGAGTGCCTCCAAACATGTTCCACCGTAGTTTCGGTGTTGGCAGAACACCGCCCGCACTGCCCGCCTTCAATCCGTTCTCCCACTTGTTCGCGTTGAAAATATCGTTGCGGAAAAATTCAAACACATCCCCGTGAAGACTATTCGTACCCGATTTGATGACGGCATTCACAATTCCGCCATTGTAGTTGCCGAACTCTGCGGGAGCGTTTTGGGTAAGTATATTGAGCTCCCCGATTGCATCTGGCGACGGCGTGAATCCCAGAAGATTGTCTGAGGCCTGATTGTTATCCACGCCGTCCAGCAAGAAATTGTTGGCCTGTTCCCGATTACCGTTGATATAGGGGCGGCCTCCCTCTTCCGCGGTGTTCGACCCAAGGTTCATGCTATGCGGGTCGACCGAGATGGTGCCCGGGGTGAGGAGCGTCAACTGCACATAATTTCGGGTTGCCAGCGGCAAATTGTCGTTGGTCCTGGCATCAAGGACAGTGCCTACTTCTGCGTTCTCCGTCTGAAGCACTGGCGCGCTGCCTGAGACCTCTACGGTCTCGCTGATCTTGCCCACCTTCAACTGCGCGTTTACGCGTGCTGTTTGATTGAGCACCAGGCTGAATGGCGGCCACTCGCTCGTCTGGAATCCCGGGGCCGTCACTTTGACAGCGTAGGTGCCGATCGGCAGGCGCAACAGGTTATACGACCCGCTCTCATTCGTTTGCGCGGTCCAGACTGTTCCGCGTTCCGTATCCTTTGCCTTCACGGTGGCATCCTTGACGGGCGCGCCGCTGGGATCGGTCACCGTTCCCACGATGCCCGCAGTCACTTCCTGCCCCATCGCAGGCGTCCTCAATTCCACGATCGCCACCACGGTCAGCAGAAACGCAAGTCCACACGCCAGTTTTTTCATAGCACAGCCTCCTGAGAGCGCTTCCCACTAGGACGTCGGAAATCGACGCCTAATATAATGGGACTATGCTATATAGCACACGGCGCCTCATGGTCAAGAAGAAAAACATGCCGCCCTGTGGAAATCTTTGAAGATCCTCTCCGAAGCGCTCTATATCACCTGTTAGGTCGCCGAGGAAATAACCCGGAACCGACGGCCATGCCGATTCTCCAATCCGCTGAATCAATTCCCCCAATAGCTGATAAGAACAGCATGGAACTCCCGCAAAGACAAGAGTTTCCGGCCCTTGATGCTTCCGATCGATGAGAGATTTTGATCCGGCGCTCTATAGCAATTGAAGGCCCTGTTGGAAATGCTTTCCGGGGCTTGTGCCCGGTTTTTCCTTTACAGGAAGACCGCAATACGCTATATAGCACAAGAACGTCTCGAAAATTGGGCTCAGACGAACAGCGGGTATAATGGTCAGTTCGCCTGCTGCCGCGTACTCTGGAAAGTCGATTATGTCTGGAAATCATCGCAACGGAACACCCGCTTATAAGCGAATCCAGAACTCCATCCGCAAGCGGATCGATGCGGCAGAACTCAAGCCTGGGGACGCCGTTGCCTCAGAACGCGAACTGGCCAAGACCCATAAAGTCAGCCTTATGACAGCCCGTCACGCGCTCGCTGGCCTCGAGCGCGAAGGCATAGTGGAACGCCGCCGCGGCGCCGGAACGTTTGTGGCTGCCCCCAAGATCCACTTCAACAAGCTGATGAGCTATACCGAACACATGTCCAGCCGCGGGCTGGTACCGCGTTCCCGCGTGCTGGTGGCCAAGATTATCCAGGACGAACAGGAGGTTTCCGCGCGTCTCGGCTTACCCGCCGCCAGCCGCTTGGTCAAGATCGCGCGCCTGCGCCTTACCGACGAGGAACCCTTTGCCCTTGAGACATGCTATCTGCCGGCATCCGAATTTTCTGGACTGGTGGCGGCTACTCTGGGAAGGAATTCCCTGTTCGCCGCCTTGGAGCACGATTACGGCGTGGAATTGGCCTATGCCGACGAAGAGATCGACGCAACCGCCGCCGACACTCATCTGGCGGAAATGCTCGCTCTTCCCAAGGGCTCTGCTCTTTTGCGAATCCGCCAGGTGATTTACTCCACGAAGGGGAAAGCCACTATCTATGTCGTCGGCAACTACCGCTCCGAGCGCCACACCTTGTTCATCCGGCGTTTCCGCTAGTGTGGACTTTCACTCGAACGTGTCACAGATGATTCCCGACCTTGGCGGCATTTCGCTCAGAACCCGAAAACCGAAATCACCGCTCCCGTCCTAGTTAGCAGCAAACATCCTCCAATGAAGGAAAATATGCCCACTACAACGCAAATGATCATGCCCGCCAAAACAGAGGGGAGTGAAGAGCTTCGCCTGCATTCAAAAACTGGTGGTGCAGCAGATGTCTGAAGGCTGGAGTCGTGAAGAGAACCGCCAGTCCGCTCAAGCTGTTCAAAATCCGCATACCGACTACCTCACTTTTGGCTTAATTATCGCTTGGTTTTGGGATGCAAACTGTCTCAAACCGTCGTCTCCTCCCGGTGCCCCTTCGTTTTAACCCGAAGCACGCAGAACCCGCTGTCCTCGTTATGGAAGGTGACGCGCTCGATCACGCCGGAGATTTCCTCGGTCGCAGGTCGGCGCTCTGGAATTGCGGCGGTCATGAGTGGGTGTTTATTTTGCCACGGAGGGCGGGGCATGGGTGACTCATTACGAGCCAGATTCCGATGTTTGGCTCCGGATGGGTAGAATCGTGGGAGTGAATATGCCCAAATGTAAATCGAAATCGCAACCCACGTGGACAGATGTCAAAGCAAAAACTCGTGGATTTTGACCGGACAGCATTGCTGGCATTGATTCAGAGTCTCTACAGTTCGCACAAGGATAATCAGACGTTTCTTCATGCCCGCTTTGGCTTGACCGTAGACGTGCTGGAGCCGTACAAGAAAACCATTGATCGGTGGCTTTGGCCTGACCCGTTCCGGAAGCAGGACACCTCGGTTTCCCAAGCCAAGCGAGCCATTTCCGATGACAAGAATGCAGTTGGCGATCCCGAGGGACTGGCAGAGTTGATGGTTTTCTACTGCGAGCCGGCCGCTGGGTTTTGCAGCGACGTCTGCAATGATGATGAGGGATATTTCGATGCACTGCTGCGGATGTTCGAGCAGGCTCTTAAGATCGCTAGCGTATCGGTCGAGTGCCGCGACGACCTTATAACCCGGTTAGATCGTGTTCGGTTCATCAGCCATAAGTTTGGCTATGGCGTCGGAGATGACATGGATTTCCTCTTTCGAAGTTCACGCTGAGGAGGAGCTTGTAGGTCGATTTGCCAAGATTTGGCTGCCCGGAGGGTCAGGTCGGCCGGGGAGTTTCAGAGGTGCTGGCGGGCTTTTGGGCCAGTCTGGCCGGCAAGCGTGAGCGTGGTCTTTCCTCGTCGCACGCTTCGCTCTAGCCAGCCTTCTTTGCTTGCTGCGCCGGCGGACTTGCTAAAACTTCGCCGGGCGCGGAATCGGAGACCTCAACAACGTCTCCATGAACCTCCTTTTTGAGCACAGTCGGCTGCCTCCGCCAATTCAATTCTTCCAGCCGTTTTCGCATTTCATGTCCGCACGTTTCACGCACATTGCAATGCTCACAGTCCGGATGGTGGATTCTCAGAAGGGACAACAGGTAGCATCTCAACTTCACGACCACCTCGCGGAATTTAGGCTATTAGCCTCGGGGGGGTGCTGCGTTCGCAACGTGGGGAACTGCTCTTCGCAGAGGCGAGAACATTATGCCACACGACGCGGGTGTCGTCTTATTAGTTTGTACGTCTTTAGGTCGATTCGAGAGGAGCGGAAGAACCACAGCAGCAGTGGTAGTTTTCGGAAAAAGATCGGGAGCCGGAATATGGGAAAGCCCGCCGCACAATTCGGCTGCAGGCTCCCAAACTACTCATCCTTTATTTCTTGCTCCCGGCTTTCAATTTCGCCCACCGTGCCCGCTGCGCCTCCGCGATCTTCCTGCGGGCTGAAGGCGACATAGTGCGCTTCACAGGTGTCGCGCCCGTAGTTTTCGCTGCCGCTGCTATCGGCTTCGGTCCCTTGCGAATCTTTGCCCATCGAGCCTTCTGTGCCAGCGCCATTTTTCGCCGTGAAGCTGCCGAAATTATTCGCTTCGGTTGGTTTCCGTTTCGGGCTGCTCCCGAACCGTTTAACGACTCGATTGCTGAAATTGCTTGGCCTAATTTCTCTACCTCTAATTGCGCCCTACTATGCTCAGCGCGAAGCTGCTGGAGCGTGTTCTCTAGATTTGCCATAATCCCCCCTCAAGATTTACAGCGACCTTGATTGTATAGGATTCGACTAAGTGGTGCGGTGGTCAGGAGGCGACGAATACACTTACCGTTCGTCATCTACCGTTCGTCATCGGCGTACGTCCTTCGACTTCCCGATGCGTCCCAAGGTGTCTTCTACCTGAAGCAAACTTGGGATCTCCCGGTTCCCGATCGAGGTGCTTCCGTACGTGCACGGGGTCTGTGACCGCGCGGGACTCCGTTGCACCTCGCGATATCGGTGCACCAGATGGGGCCTTCCGCTTCCTCCTACAGAGTCGGCGTCCCGGAGTGTTTGTCTTACGCGGCTGAAAACCCGGCCCGCACGTTCCCTGGTCAACGCTTCGACGCCGTCCTCGCGAGCGGCTCCGCATGACTCAGGGCCGATGTGGGTCGGTCGGGTAAGGTGGTGGCGCGGAAGCGGGCTTCGAATGATGCCGACGTTTCCACCACCTCCCCTATCATTCCGTACGGTGAGTTTTCCCCAGTACGGCTGGAAGGTTGGCCTTTCAGGAAGCGCCTTCCCTCATGTCACTCAGGTGAAGCCAGCACCAGGCATACCCTGCGTTTCACGTAGGTTTGCGTCTGCCCTTCGTGCACTCCGCTGCCAGACTTTGCGCCCCGCACTGTGTCGGAACGGTGGGCTCGGTGGTGCACTGCCATTCGAGGAGATTTCTCCTCTACCCCAGAGGTCCTCGCTCCGGTCCGGGTTCTGTTGTCCCGGTCCATCATCACTTATTCGACCTCATCCGCCCCACTCGCAGGCACATTCCGATTTCGCCGCCTGGCGGTTTATACGGAATGCCTTCGCTGTGCTGGTGCGCCTAGGCGACCCGCGACTGGTTCCGTGCTTTTGCTGTACGTTCCCTCTTGACATGCCATCCTCTACGACCGCGGGGAGTCCACTGGCTGTTTGTGCTCAGTTCCTTCGCCAACGTCACTGGCCTTCACCGGATGTCGAACGGCTCGGCACTCCCAAGAAACCCCATCATCCGCTTCAGACGGGACGAACTTTCGCGGCTTCCCTGGTTCGCTACTCACTACGGCCTGCCAAGTTGCTTGCCACCCTGGCGGATCTGACCGGGTATTTCTCCCAGCCAACGGCGGCTTTTACTTCCAGGCTTTCGACGGGTCGGTCATCCTTCCCGTCGCTGGATATAACTATGACGGCAACTGAGCAAGTTCCACCGACGGGACTTCCACCCGCTGGAACATCAGCTAGCATCGCTGCACCTAC